>CAZEZQ010000586.1:3758-4475 GCA_964516245.1 uncultured bacterium
ATACAAAGCCCCAGTATCAGTGGTCTCGTCATTGCAAAACGGCTTATGCGGCATCATGGCGGTGTTATACGGCAATGGTGATTTTGTCCGCACATCGGCCATCGCCGTCTCCGCCGGATACGATTGCGACAATCAGGCCTCAAGTTGCGCTGGGCTTATGGGAGTTATATTTGGCATTGATGGGATTCCGGATTACCTTAAATACGGCATGAAGCCGGACCGCCAATGGGATGAACCCTTTAACAACACCTATATCAATTACACCCGCGATGGTTTGCCCATCTATAACAAAATCACCGACATCGTAGACCGTATCGCAGCGGTGGCAGAACTAGCCATCTTGGAAAACGGTGGACGCAAAATCACCCAAAATGGCAAAGAGGCTTATGTAATCAATTGTGATTTTTAATGCAGCATTGTTTGATCTATATGCGTTCGCTGTTGTAAAGTCTCTCTTGATGGGGGAGAATTAGAGGCAATGCCATTAACTTAAGATCAAATTGGTTATTGAATAGGGAGGGCGAATTCGCCGCTTGAACGAGAAACCGGCTCGGCAGGAGCCTCGCCCTCCTTATGGCTATTGCCCGGCTCGGCAGGAGCCTCGCCCTCCTTATGGCTATTGCCCGGCTCGGCGGGAGCCTCGCCCTCCTTATGGCTATTGCCCGGCTCGGCAGGAGCCTCGCCCTCCTTATGGCTATTGCCCGGCTCGGCAGGAGC
>CAZEZQ010000587.1:0-3050 GCA_964516245.1 uncultured bacterium
GATGATGGTGATCGAAGTCGGCCGTGGACCGGTGAAGAACGCCTGGGTCGAGGTCGATACCTTCTCATCCCCACCTTGGGGTATCGCGGGGTGGGAAACCATCGCCGGAAATGTTCATTCACTCCACCCCGAATCAACCGAAGCCACCCTCTCGATCTTGAGAACCGAAACCGGTGAGAATGTGTATTCCAAGTCGATCACGCTTCCCCAGTCTCAAAATGAACCAGCCCGGCTCCCCTTTGTCTTCTCCACCCAATTTTCCGAACTGGCAGCCTCTCTCTCCGAAACCGATGATGACACCCTCAACTTGAAACTCGAATTAAAGCCCGATGACCCTCTACCACTCGACAACCGGCTGCCTCTTAAAGTGCCCACCATCGATTCATTTCAAGTATCGGTAGCGGGCTACCCAGAATCACCGGCAGCGGTGCAAGCCGTACTCGCTTCAGCATTTGATACCACACAAGACAACGAAGACTCTTCTATCACTGTGCAAAACTGGGGCCTGGACAATAACACGCTAGAAAACACCGATCTTCTTGTGCTGGCCCAAAACCGCGCCGAACCCTGGTGGACAGCTGCCTATTCATCCACGGTGATGGAATACGTCAAATCAGGCGGCGCCTTGATCGTCTTTCTTCACAAAGCCGAAAACCTTAACCCAGAATGGAACCAATTCGTGGCCGGTCTCGATTGGCAATGGTACACCGCAGAAGAATTGGCTGTCTCAGACCCACAAAATCAACCCACGCCCGCCCCGGCACCACAAGCATCTGATGTGACCGTATGGAGTGACGGCCTATTCTCACAGGCGCTCGAGAATTGGTCTCCCAAAATGTGGAACACTTGGTTACCCTCCACGCATGGAACCTTGCCGGGCCGCCAGGCCAAACCCTTGGTGGCATACAACGTGGGTGATGATGTCGCCGATTTGATCGTTGAAAAGAATGAAGGCGGGGGGCGCATCTGGCTGGTCAATACCGTGCTTGACCAAGCTTCGCCAACCTTGCTCTCACCCATTTTGCCCGCTTTCTTGTGGGAAGCCGCCAAAGATGTCGCGCGCAGTGGAGCAGAATATGAAATCGATATCCCCCAACCCAAGCCTGAATCAAACCTCACCTTATTGACTGATAAGCAAAAACAAACACTCAGCGAACGCTACGGCATCCGCTTCACCACTCCAGAAACACTCTCCAAAGATCTTAATGATGTCTACGGGGGGACCGACTTGCGTATGATTCTTCTGCTCTCCACCATCGGCTTGGCCTTGGTAGAATCCTATTTGTCAAACCGACTGGCATCCATGTGATGTATATCTTAAGTTTCGTAATTTCTAGTCAAAATAGTTCAACACTTTTTGAAAACACTGTTTGTACCTTGCCTTTATTCACAATCTGTGTATTGTAGAAAAAGTACAGCTATTTTTTTCATCAGAGTTGAAACTATGGATATCTCACATCCTCATGATTCATTCTTTCGATACATGATTTCCAAAACCGATCGGGCGATCGATATTGCCCGGTATCAAATCCCTTCACACATCGCCAAATATTTTCTTTTCGATACGATGACATCCGAACCCGATACTTTTGTGGATTCACAGCTAAAAAATCGTTATTCAGATGCCTTGTTCAAAGTGCTATCCACATTTGGCTCCCAGGCTTATGTTTACATGTTAATAGATCACAAAAGTTCACCTGATGCTGGTGTGATCTTTCAACTACAACGCTATATCAACCAATTTTGGGAACGGCACACCATCAATCATAAAAATTCACTGCTTCCCCCGATTATAGGAATCGTAATCTATCATGGAATAAGCCCTTGGAATATTGAAACCGACATGAAAAACCAATTTGATTGTCCAGAAGATTTATTCCCCTATATGCCGGTTTTCCGCTATCACCTCATCGATTTGTCCAACATGAGTGACGATCAATTACGTGGAAAAGCCGACTTAAGAGCGGCGCTGCTGATGATGAAATATATCTATCATCCCAACTTGCGTGACTATGTCCCAATGATTTTGAGAGTGCTCAAAAAGGCACGGCATCAGCCAGATTTCCTCGCCTTTTTTGAGGCATTTCTGCTATACTTATTCAACGGCCTTAACAAGGAACATCATAAAGAATTAGAAAAGATCGTACGTATTGAATTTCCTGAAGAAGGAGAGCAAGCCATGCCAACCATTGCAGATATGTTTAGAGAGCAAGGTCGTGAAGAAGGCCTTGAACAGGGCCTTGAACAGGGCCTTGAACAGGGAATTGAACAGGGAATTGAAGAAGGACGGAAAAGATTATTTAAGGGAATAATCAAGTTGACACAGACCAAATTTGGCCATCTTCCACTTGCTATAGAGAAAAAAATCACATCAGTGCAAGATCTATCGACTTTGGAAACGATCATGGATTTGGCGATTGATTCTGAAACACTCGTTCAATTTCAACAACAAATGGAGTCTATTTTATCCCAGTAAAAACATTTTCTTTTCGCACCTCTCACCGCTCATCAACAACAACGTTAGAGAGTGTATTGATCCCTTTCTCTTTCAACAATTGCAGCGCTTTGTCATTGTCTTCAAACCGGAAGATGAGCACCGCCTGGTTATCGCATTTTGCCGTGAAGGCATAAAGATATTCAATGTTGACCCCGCAGTCTTCAATCATACTCATCACTTCCACAAATCCACCGGGATGGTCATCCATAGGGATCGCCAGCACATCGGTCACAGTAGTGGCATAGCCCGCGTCTTCAAGAACCGCCCGTCCCTTTTGCCAATCATCCACAATCAAGCGCAAAATGCCAAACTCTTCTGTATCGGCCAACGTCAAGGTTTGAATATTCACATTCGCATCGGCCAGGCATTTACAGGGTGGATTGATGGCGCCCGGCCGGTTTTCCAAAAACAAAGAAATTTGATGCAATTTCATAATACTCACCTCATTTCAACACACGCCGGTCGATCACCCGGCTGGCTTTGCCTTCGCTGCGCTTTATGGTGTTGGGCTGCACCAAATGCGCATGCACTCGAATGCCCACGGTTGATTCTA
>CAZEZQ010000587.1:3060-4473 GCA_964516245.1 uncultured bacterium
TTTAGGGTAGCAACATCAACAAATCTACAGCTTTCACCTTTTATTATCCTTAGCATTGCTAATACATGGGGGGTGACTTCAACATCCACTTGCATTTGATCGAGCCCATTGTCACGAGTTAAGATGATTTGATAGTGTGGCATGGCTCCATCTACCGCCAAAAGTGCCGTCTCAACCTGCGAGGGGTAGATGTTCACTCCCCGTATAATAAACATATCATCACTTCGCCGGGTGATGCGATGAATGCGCCGCAAGGTTCGTCCACACGCGCAGGTATCGGGATACAGGTACGTGATATCCCGGGTTCGATACCGAACCATCGGCATCGCTTTTTTGCTAAGCGTGGTGATCACCAGTTCCCCTTCAGTCCCATCGGGAACAGGTTCCAAAGTTTCCGGATCGACGATTTCCGGGTAAAAATGATCTTCAAACAGATGCAGCCCGCAGCGTTCTTGGCATTCCGATGCCACTCCCGGACCGATAATCTCTGACAATCCATAAATATCATACGGCTTAACCCCACTGTGCTCTTCAATATGGCTGCGCATGCCATCGGTCCACGGCTCCGCCCCAAAAATGCCCGCACGCAGAGGCAATTCATGAAAGGAAATATTAACTGCTTCAGCACGCTCCATCAAATGAAGAAAATAGCTGGGGGTGCAGCAGATCGCGGTCACTCCAAAATCTTTCATCACCATAATCTGCCGTTCGGTATTGCCGCCAGAGATCGGAATCACCGTCGCTCCCAGAGTTTCGGCCCCGTAATGCGCCCCCAGCCCGCCGGTAAACAATCCATACCCATACGCGTTCTGAATGATATCGCCCTTGTGCAAGCCGCATGACGCAAAGGTGCGCATCATAACGTTGCTCCACACTTCCAAATCTTCATGGGTATAAGCGACAACCGTCGGTTTGCCCGTGGTCCCACTGGAAGCGTGCAATCGCACAATCTCGCTCATCGGGCTGGCAAACATCCCATACGGATACGATTCGCGCAAATCATCTTTCAGCGTAAAGGGCAGATAGCGAATATCATCCAGTGAGCAAAGATCTTCCGGTCGAATCCCTTTCTCTTGCATGCGGTGGCGATAAAGCTCGACATGGGCATACGAACGCTCGACCACAGAGAGCAGCCGGTGATATTGCATATCTCGAAGCTGCTGCAACGGCAGGTAATCACAACAACTGGCCGGGTGAAAACCACCCTCCCGGTCGTTCCACATCTCTTTCATGTTGACTCTCCCAAGGTGTAGATCTATGGAAATATTTCTTACATTCTTCACTCACTGAGCTAATCTTTACCCAAAAGTTACTCTTCCCCCAAATATCTGATCTTTACCCACAAAATGTGAACCTTGAAGTTCCCCCCTTATTAAGGGGGGGTAGGGGGGATCTGGCTCTTCTCATGCCACC
>CAZEZQ010000588.1:0-4471 GCA_964516245.1 uncultured bacterium
GATTGAACGACTTCTGATTTCCGTAAATAGCCTGCATAACCAATTAGAACCTCAGAACTTATACAAGGTGTTCCATAAGGGCAGTGAATTATTCCACACGGCGGTTTAACTGACGGTTTTCTGGTAGAATATGAATAGAGTGTATGAATTACAAATTTGTCATACCGTCAAGCCTTGACGAATTCCGAGCCATCGGCAAAAGTTATGGCACAAAAATATAAATAGTATAGGCGAGAGACATTATGGTCACTCTTACTTTGCCCAACATTGAAAATTTAGAAGAATACATCCGAACCATGGCCGCTAATGCCCGGCATGCTTCGAGAGAGTTGGCCCGCATTTCTACCGAAACCAAAAACAAAGCGCTATTGCATGCGGCGAAACGTATTCAAGAGTCGCGTTCTGAAATTCAAGAGCAAAACCGGCTTGATCTGGAGGCGGGAAAAGAAAGAGGCTTGTCTTCAGCATTAATCGATCGTTTGACTTTAACCGATAAACGAATTGATGGTTTGATCAAAATGCTTGAGGAAGTGGCGGCCTTGCCGGATCCCGTGGGGGAAATTACCGATATGGTGGTGCGGCCCAGTGGGATCAAAGTAGGCAAGATGCGCGTTCCGCTCGGTGTCGTTGGATTGATTTACGAATCGCGCCCTAATGTGACAGTGGACGCCGCGGCGTTGTGCTTGAAATCCGGGAACTCCATTATCCTTCGCGGCGGCAAAGAGGCGATTCACTCCAACCTGGCCCTGGCGAATCTTTTGCGCGAAACCTTGGAAGAATTTGGCATCCCGAAAGCGGCCGTTTCTTTTGTTGAAACCACAGACCGCGAAGCCGTTCGGTTGTTGGCCCAGTTGCAGGGATTTGTGGATGTAATTATTCCGCGTGGCGGCAAAGCGTTGATCGAAGCGGTGGTGAATGCCGCAACAGTCCCCGTCTTAAAACATTATGACGGCAATTGCCATGTGTATGTGGATAAAGACGCCGACCCAGTAATGGCCCGCAGCATATGCATCAATGCCAAAGTGCAGCGCCCCGGCGTGTGCAATGCGGCGGAGACGTTTTTGATACACAAAGATTTATCTGGTGATTTTCTGACCGATTTGCTGGCGGAACTGAAATCGCATGATGTAGAGATTCGCGGATGCCCTTTGACGGTGGATCGGGATCAAACCATCAAACCAGCCAGCGATCAAGATTGGGATGAAGAATATCTGGATAAAATTGTGGCCTTGAAAATCGTTGGCAGCTTGGATGAAGCTTTGGATCATATTGATTTGCATTCCTCCAGCCATACCGAAGCAATCGTTACTGAGAATTACAGCACAGCCATGCG
Source organism: uncultured bacterium (assembly GCA_964516245.1). GTDB lineage: Bacteria > Hinthialibacterota > Hinthialibacteria > Hinthialibacterales > Hinthialibacteraceae > CAZEZQ01. Next base: position 1,334 of record CAZEZQ010000588.1, read on the forward strand.
TTATTTGCGGGAAGTGGATTCATCATCGGTCATGGTAAATGCCTCTACCCGCTTTTCGGATGGTGGTGAATACGGTTTGGGGGCGGAAATGGGCATTTCAACCGACAAACTTCACGCACGCGGTCCCATGGGAATCAAAGAACTCACCTGCCAAAAATTCATAGTATTGGGGAACGGTGAAATTCGAGAATAATTATGACAATCCAGCAAAAGTCATTTGGTAATGAAGAAGACTTATCTGCTCTGTGTGCAAGACACCAGCGTTACAACAAAATTGGCTGCATATTGACTGAATGGGCTTTTTGCCGGAACGTCTAACAATGTGAAAATATGGAAACACACTTGAAAATCGGCCTTTATGGAGGGAGCTTCGATCCCATTCATAATGGCCATCTAGTTTTGATCAAGACCTCGCTAGAGAAGCTCGGTCTGGATAAAATTATTATCATGCCCTCCGGCGGGGCTGCCCATTACAAATCTGAGCCGGCATTATCCGCACCCAATCACCGTGTGGAAATGATTCGCCGTGCGATTGATGAAATTCCCAAATTGGAAGTAAGCACATACGAAATCGATCAAGGCCGGTTTTGTTATACCATCAATACCCTGCGCTATCTTCGCGAAAAGTATCCTTCCAATACAAAAATCTATTTGCTTGTCGGTGGGGATTGGATCGACCGGATACCGGAATGGCACGAAGGCGAAGCCATATTGCGTGAGTTTCATGTGGCGGTTTTTTCACGCCCGGGTTATGAATACAAACTGCGCCAACAAGAGAATTCATCCACCAATATTCATTACATCCAAATGCCGCTTGTTGATATTTCTTCTAGTGATATACGGGAACGGGCAAAGCAGGGGAAAGATATTGGAGAGTATGTTCCCCAACCGGTTGCTGAATATATCGATCGAAACAAATTGTATAAAAAGTAAGTCAAATAAGCGGGGCCAATCGCTGTGACGATTGGCCCCGCATTTTCTTATACTAAGTACCTCACTCACTCACTCACTTATTGTTGTAAATTCAACACGGCGATTCAATTGCCGGTTTTCTGCTGTGGTGTTTGGCGCCACGGGCATGGATTCACCGAATCCTTGGGTTTCCAAGCGAGACGAATTCACACCGCGTTGAACGAGATAATTGTAAACGGCCTGGGCGCGCCTATTGGAAAGAGCTTGGTTGTATTCATCGCTGCCAATCGAGTCGGTATGGCCGTCGATCCGGAACGACAAATTGGAGTTTTGCTTCATCACTGTGGCAACTTCATCCAGCAAGGGCTGGGCTTCTGCGCGGATAGTCGCTTTGTCGTAATCGAATAAAACGTTGCCAAGCGTCCAGCAGCCACGTTCGTCCACTTTCGCGCCTTTGGGGGTGTCCGGGCATTCGTCATCGCTGTCGTAAACCCCATCACCATCAGAGTCTTTGGGTTGCGGTTCGGGCTCAGGTTTTGGAGTGGGTTTCGGTGTCGGCTTGGGAGGCAAAGGTTCTCCACAAAAGAGGTCTTTCGCAAATGTCTTCATGGTGGCAGAGGTGTTGACATTCTTTTGATGGCGTACCGTCCCGCCATGGGTGAGTGAGACGATTTGTCTCAGCAAATTCAATCCTTTATCACTCAAACCAACTTGTACGGCATGGAATTCAATGTTGCTATGAGATTCGGCCAGATATTGGGCGGATTCGTAGGCCTTGGAAGCATCGGTGGCTTCTCCATCAGAAAAGATGATCACCTTGATATTGCCACTTCTTCCTTGAAGTTGATTAATGGCCATTTGAAAGGCTTTGCTCATCGGAGTCAATCCACCCTCTAATGGAATTTGTTCGGCATCGCTTAAGAGCCTGCTCCGGTTGAAAGGCCCAAATTCAGAAATCACACGGCTGCTGCGATGGGCGAAGAGGTTGATACTGGTGTTATAATCACCCGTGGGCATGGCTGAGACGAGCGATTGAACCAGCGATTTCTGGACGGGAAAGATTTCAGGTTTTCTCATGGAATTTGATGAATCGGTGAGAATGACCACGTGATCCACCACAATAGAAGGGCATTCATTTGAACTTAATGGGGTGATTTGCAATGGGGGTTTCTCTTGGAGACTCGTACAACCCACAAGCAAGGTAACCATCAAAATTGGTAATAGATGAATCCGAATATTCATTTTGCTCTCCTTTAATGAAATTGTATTTGTATCCGGTGTCTTTATCATTACAAGTAAATAATCTTTGTCAATATGTCGAAAAAATTATGTCGAAAAAATTATTTATTTTAAGGTTCAGGCTCTAATCCATTCTCAACTCTTTAACTTTAACATAGTAGATTGAATTGTTATAGCATAACGAAAATAATTTATGTTGGATAGTTGACTGCCAAACAGTTCTAATAGATTCGGTATTTGACACCTCTATTGAGTTGTCGGCTTGAAGAAGGCGCTTAATCATACATCAAACCGGTTCCCCATCATCGCTTCGCCGGCAATGGATTTCGCATGGCAACTCGATATCAAGAACATTCCAGAAACGAAGATAGAATCTTTGATTTTGGGGGAACCATCTCCTGGAATACATTCTGTGAGAATTTTTGATGGTGATTGGATTGCATGGCAGATGCTGCCTTATACGAAGAACTAATCTATTAATACAAGTTTACGTATGAATGTTAATGAGAGTGATTATTTGATTGAAAATGAAGCGTAGCCAGAGGGTTTTCAAGGTCATGACGCGCCGAGGCGAGGTAGAATATACAACATTCTGCCCTTTGTAACCATACCTAAACTACACTTGCCACACGGTTTAAATTGGATCAGCGAAGCGCTTTAGATCATTTATCCATGAAATTATGATCTTCCCGTTAATGACTAATTGTCCCGAATTCGCCATTTATCCCATTCTCTTTTTGTTCATAAATCAACTCCATACTATTTTGCAATAGATTTTCAGAATAGCAAGCCTAATTCGTAGCAATTTCTTTCGATAATTCTCGCCCTTCTCATAGACAATCACGGGGCTATAGGCGCACAATAGATTTCTGGCATTAATTTCTTTTGTTCGATTGGTGGTGGAATGGCGATGAAAAGCAAATCGCAGTCAAAAAGCAGTGCTAAGCCAGTGGGAATGGTGTAGAGAATGCCAGGGGAAGAAGCCGG
>CAZEZQ010000589.1:0-1120 GCA_964516245.1 uncultured bacterium
AAATGCCGTTATCCTGGCCATCCTTAACATCCAGGCCATCCTGGTTCAGACAAAAAAATAGTACAATTGTCAGAATCAGGATACCCAGGATAAAAATGGATATCCAGGATGAAAGACAAAAACTCATAGTTTCATTCAACAATGTTTGTCGTATCAAAATACTCAATTGGAAGATTCAAACAATGTTATAAAATGCCGTTATCCTGGCCATCCTTAACATCCAGGCCATCCTGGTTCAGACAAAACGGGCAAAAAAGAACACTCTCATGAACGAGAAAGATTTCAAATTAGTTGCAACATTCAAACAAAAATTGCTTGAAAACCAAATCCCGGTTCGTGAGGTGATTGTATTTGGTTCCCGCGCACGTGGGGACGTCGAGCCGGATTCAGATTTGGATGTTTTGGTGCTTTTGGAGCACACGTCTTTCGAATTGGAGCGTCAAGTTAGCCATTACGCATGGGAAGTGGGTTTTGAGGAAGATGTCCTGATTCAATCCATTGTGATGACCTATCAACAAGCAAAAAAAGGTCCGGAAAAATCCTCATTATTCCTGCAAGCCGTCGAAAAGGATGGCGTAAGCGTATGAAACCAGAAGAGATCAAGGAGTTGATCGAATTTCGTATAAATCAAGCTGCGGAGTGCCTGGATGACGCACAAACTCTTTTATCATTGAATAAGGGATTCCGAACCATTGTAAACCGATCCTACTACGCGGCGTTTTATTCGGTTTTAGCCTTGTTGCAGATAAAAGGAAAAATTCCCCGGAAGCATCGTGGCGTGATTGTATTGTTCGATGTTGAATTTGTAAAAGCGGGAGTATTGCCAAAAGAACTATCGGAAGAATTGCATTGGTTGTTTGACTCGCGCAGTAAAGAAGACTATGTCAACCTGCGCTCGATCAATCAAGAAGAAGCTGAACAAGCTCTGAAAACAGCAAAAATGTTTGTTCAGGCCATACGAGCCTACCTTAAACAGGAAGGATATATCGGAGAGAAAAATCAGGAATCAGATGTGTAAGTATATGTCAATATCAGGATATCCTGGATGATCAAGATGAAAGACAACGACGCATAGATGCTTTCAACAATGTTTGTCGTATCAAAATACTCAGTTGGAAGA
>CAZEZQ010000589.1:1220-4470 GCA_964516245.1 uncultured bacterium
TTCAAACAAGGGTACAAAATGCCGTTATCCTGGCCATCCTTAACATCCTGGCCATATTGTCAGGTTCAGACAAAAAAACAGTACAATTGTCAGAATCAGGATGCACAGGATATTCAGGATGAAATACAAAAACTCATAGTTTCATTCAACAATGTTTGTCGTATCAAAATACTCAGTTGGAAGATTCAAACAAGGGTACAAAATGCCGTTATCCTGGCCATCCTTAACATCCTGGCCATCCTGGTTCAGACAAAAAAAAGGTTATAAAATGCCAACAACCACTATAAAACAACAAATCGCAGCACTGCATTCGGGCAACCGTCCACCGGCTTTGGTCAACGTGGTGGGAACACTGCTCTTCTCCACCCTGCGCATTGATCCAGCCAATCCCACCTGGCGCGGCGCGGATGCGTTATTCTATTCAGAAGGATTAGCCGAAACGGTCCAACATGGGCTCAGCGAAATCGGCTTTCGTGAAGAAGCCATGCCCCAGCCGGGATTCCGCAACTTGACTCAAACCCTTGAAAGGCTGGATTCACGCCGCTCGGCCTATTGCTTGATGAGCCAGGCGGATGCCGAACGTTTCCCTAACCTAAAAAATCAACCGGCTGGAAATGTGGTGGTGTTTGCACCAATCGAGCCAGTGGATGGCAACCGCTGGCAAGTGGTGCAATGCGGCAATCCAACACCGGATTCGGTTTCAGAAATTTTGCGTCAATCAAACGGGTCTCCTTTGTGGATCATTTCTCCCATTGAAGGCGAACGGCCTTTCGCTCAGCGACATGAATCAGCCCTGCCTCCACTCGCCGGCCGTATGAACCTCTTAGGCACCGAAACTGCCTTTGATGTATTGGCCGAAGTGCACAAACTGCGTGCGGAAGGGCGCGACATTCTTTCATTTGGATTGGGTGAACCCGATTTCGATACCCCCAGCCACATCAAAGACACCGCCAAAAAAGCGCTCGATCAAAATGAAACCCACTATGGCCCCAGCGCAGGCAATCCCGAACTGCGTGCCGCCATTGCACGATATATTCAACGTACCCGCCATATCCCCTGCGAACCGGATGAAGTGGTGGTTACGCCTGGAGCGAAGCCCATTTTGTTTGATGCAATGATGGCCTTGGTGAATCCAGGTGAAGAAGTTCTCTACCCCAGTCCTGGTTATCCCATCTATGAATCAGTGATCAATTGGATCGGCGCGAAAGCTATCCCACTTCCCCTTTTGGAATCGAAAAATTGGAATTTCTTGATCGAAGATTTCGCCCGATTGATCACTCCCCGCACTAAAATGGTAGTATTAAACACTCCGGGCAATCCCACCGGCACTATGATCGGTCCTGAAGAACTTCGCGAAATCGCCCGGCTGGCCAATGAATACAACTTCTGGGTGATTGCCGATGAAGTCTATTCTCAGATTATCTTTGAAGGTGAATTTCATTCCATTGCCAGTTACCCAGGTATGAAAGAACGCAGCATCATTGTGGATGGTTTTTCCAAAACCTTCGCTATGACCGGTTGGCGCATGGGTTTCGGCGTGATGAACCGCGAATTGGCCACTCAAATCGCCAAGATCGAAACCAACATCGATAGCTGCACCTGTTCGTTTTCGCAAATCGCTGGCATTTCCGCTATGGAAGGCCCTTGGCACGAGACAAATCATATGGTTGAGCAGTTCAAAGAACGCAGCCGAGTCATTACCGATGAGCTTAACAATATCGACGGTGTGCGCTGCTTGCCGGCGCAAGGCGCATTTTATGTCTTCCCCAATGTCACCGGCGCCTGCCGCCGCCTGGGCATGCAAAACGCCAACGAGCTGCAGCGCGCCTTGCTGCACGAAGCGGGCGTCGCGGTGCTGCCCCGAACCTGCTTCGGATCGCGCCTGGAAGGCGAAACCGATGAATATCTACGGCTCTCCTTCGCCACCTCTATGGAAAACATCCGCGAAGGCCTCCGCCGCATGAAACAATTTATCGAAAGATAAAAATTGAATGAGCAAATACATTCAACCACCGATTATAGAAGAATCCCCAAAAGTCGAATCGCGCTTAAATACCCAAACGCAACCGAAAGGCGAGATGGAAGCTGAAGGTTCATGCCGCATTCGCGTCCCCGCATCCAGCGGCAATCTCGGTCCGGGTTTCGATACGCTTGGGATCGCCCTCATTCTGCATAATTTGTTTGAAATCAATCTTAATGTTTCCGACTTCAATGTTGAGCTGATACGTGGGATGGATCAAGAATTCATCCCCAAATGCCGCGCCATGGTCAAAGAAGCGGCGGACTTATTCTTTGAGCGCAGCGCGCTTCCCAATCGGCCATTTCAGATAAAAATTGAAAACCAAATTCCCATCGCCCGAGGTTTGGCCAGTAGCGCCACTTTGCGTTTGGCTGTATTATTCGGCCTCGATTATTTACTGAAAGCATCGATGCCCACCAAAAGCATGCTACAGTGGGCGTCTGAACTCGAAGGTTGTACCGATAACGTTGCTTCTAGTTATTATGGTGGAATGACCGCCTCGGCCATCATCAAAAACCGATTGATCTGCTATCGTTTTAATGTCTCTGAAGAATTGGATTTTGTGGCTGTGTCTCCTATCAATCCTGTCGAGACCTATTCCGCTAGAACGATTTTTACAGAATCGATCCCTCGCGAAGACGCTGTGTTTAACCTCCATCGGGGGATTTTGCTGGCGATGGCCTTTGCCCAAAGCGATTATGAAAGCATGCGGGATTTGTTCGACGACAAGCTGCACCAACCGCAGCGCCAGACTGGCATTCCAGCCTTGTATCCTTTGTATGATGTGCTTCATGCTGCCAAAGAAGCAGGTGCGGTCGGCGCTTATCTGAGCGGATCCGGCTCTACCATGATGGCCATGACTGTCCGAAACAAAGAAGCGATTGCCGGGGCCATGCAAAACGCCATCGCGAAATACAATATGAATTCTAAAGTAAGATATCTCAAAGCGGATAATAAGGGGCTGACGATTGAAGCATGAAGATTTGTAGCCGCGAAAGTCTCCCCCAAGATTGGGGGAGATTTAGAGGGGGTTGAACGTTCTCCTATTTTTTCACTTTCCGTTTTGGTGGAGGCACAATTCTCCGCCCGCTTTTATTCTGTTGTTCTCTGGCATCATCTAGCATCCGTTTAATATCAAAATCCATAGATCTAGCCAGTTCTTCTTTGATCTTTCGGACTTCTTTGATCACTTCATCTGTAGTTTCTGTTTCAGGAAATTTATTCATTGTG
>CAZEZQ010000590.1:0-4467 GCA_964516245.1 uncultured bacterium
CTCCAAGATGTGGTACAACAAAATGCTGGATTTTACTTTTTGCCGGATCGTCAGTTCTTACAGATAATATAAAAGTGGAGAATGACTTATGCAAACAACAACTGTCAAAGAAGCCGCCAAGAATTTTGAGGCATTGCTGCAACAAGTACGCGAAGGGCAAGAAGTGCTTATTGAAGAGAATGGTGAACTGGTTGCGAAATTATCACCTTTGTCTAATCACTGCAAAACTTTTGGAGAAAATAAGCAAGTAACCGAAAAACTTCGCCAATCAATTCAAGAAGGAATCAATAGCGGACCCAGCATTGATGCAGAATTGGTTTTTTCACGATTGCGCGGCAAGTACATCAAAATGACAGAAGAATGACTAAAAAACCTCAACTTTGCTTTTCCCCTCACGCTGAAATTGACCTCGAAGAGATTGGAGATCATATAGCGAAAGATAATCCCTAGCGGGCGGTTAGGTTTTTAGATGAATTAAAAGCTCACTGCGTAAGAATTACAGATATACCTGCTGGTTATCAAATACAAAAAGATTTGGCCCCAGATAGTAGAATGGTTGTCCACAATAATTATTTGATATTCTATCGTTATATCGAAAACACTGTGCGCATAGAGCGTATACTATATGGATCAAGAGATTACAAGAATTTTTTTAACAACCCATTATAATTATATTCAAGGCGCGCAGCAAAACCCATATTTCAGCACTTGAATTTCTTATCCCAACGAATAAACTACTTCATTGACCAAAAATAAAGATGGAGTTTTGTATCATGGCACATGTAAAAAGTGGTGGTGGTAAACTAAAGAACGGCCGCGACTCGAATGCCAAACGCCTTGGCGTGAAACGCTTCGGCGGGCAGTGGGTTACCGGCGGTTCGATTATCGTTCGCCAGCGGGGCACCAAATATCATCCCGGCGAAAATGTCGGCCGCGGCGGCGATGACACCCTATTCGCCAAGATCGACGGTACCGTTAAATTTGAGATGAAACGCAATCGCAAATACGTTGCCATTATCCCCGAGGCTACATCCGCATAAACCTTTTTTCTCAAAATCGATTCGATCACTAAAAACCCCCAAATAATGGGGGTTTTTTATTTCACTACTTTAGTCTATTGTAACTATGCTGTATTAATTCAAGTCTCCCCCATGCGGGTGAAGATTTAAGTAGGGTATGCCTATCTGCTCTTCGTAGTCAGACTATTGGCCAACATTTTGTATTACCGCAATGGGTACCCCAAGTTTGGATTCGCCAAGTAATTTCTCCTTGGGCCGATGTCCAGTGCGGGATCATACATTAATCCCATCTTTTTCAGTAATTCGATTACTTTATCAGGATAATCGGTTTGGATGTAGTCAGCACCTGCCTGGGCGGCGATGCGTGCATTCAGCAAAGTATCTGCTGTGGAGAGGCAGTTGATAAATGCTTTGGATCCATAAATGTGAGCCTTTCGGATACTTTCTTCACATACCGCGTTCCAATCCATATTGATTATAGGGGGATTTAGATCATAGGTTAATTGGGGAATCTGTTCGGGATAATCGATGGTGGGCCGGTTGAATATGCGTGGTTCAATTTGGCTAAGAGATTTACAGCGCTGCCACGAACTGAAATGGGTGCATTGATCTGCTATCCCGGCTTCGTTAACCACATCAACCAGTTTGTTTAGATTGCCTTCTTTGAAATCCAAGTCAGGATCGATTTTCCCTTTCATCACCTTAAGAGCCTCTTTCAAGGTTGGAACTTTGGTTCCCTTGAACTCTTCGCTGAGCCATGAACCGGCATCCAATTGTTGAATTTCGGCCAATGTCATTTCATCTACGTGTCCATTGCCATTGGTAGTGCGATTCACGGTGCTGTCGTGCATCAACACCAAGTGGCCATCTTTGGTTTCGCGAATATCGATTTCGATCATCTGAACACCCACCTCTATCGCTCTTTTAATGGCCGGGATGGTGTTTTCGGGTACGCCCAGACCCACGCCTCCACGATGTGCCACCACTTTTATGCCGGGCCAGTGTTCGATCAATTTTGATCTGCCTCCTGCCAATTCTTCCACTTTCGATACCCGGCCATGAGTTTTATGAATCCAATAATTTTGTCCGGCATCGTTGACGGAAACTGTAATCACATAATGTTCATCGCCTTTGTATTCTTGGACTGACCAATCGCTGACTGCCTTCGTTGTTCGAATTTCAGCGATATGTATCGCTTCCAACAAACTGACTTGCGTAAAACCATTAGAGATAAGTATCAAAATTAAAAAATTGGATAAATAAAGAATTAGTCTCATGAGGTGTCTCCTTTTTTGTAATGAATTCATACTTGAAATGTAGCAAATAATAATTTGGATTTGGTTAGCAATAAAGAAAATTTTATTGGCGGGGGGTGAACTATCGCTTCGGAAATTTCTGTGAAAAAATAATTCTCTTGATAATTACACTGGGAATTGGAGTCATACCAATGAAAACAATACTCATTTCTTTTGTTTGCTTATTTTTGTTCACCTCGTCAACATTCTCTCAAACAGAACCTACAGTCGGCTTACGAGAAAACACTCCCGATGTGCATGCTTTTGTCAATGCCACAATTGTTCCCAAAGCGGGCGAAATGATTGAACACGGCATATTGGTAATTCGTGAAGGCATGATTGAAGCCGTTGGACAAGAAGCGAATGTCCCAGCAGATGCTCGAATTTGGGATGTCAGCGGGATGATGATTTATCCCGGTTTGATCGAAGCCTATACTGAAACCGGCCTGCCGGATCAATTTGATGAAGATGGCAAAAATGGATATTGGAACGGCGAAATTCACCCCGAACGAGAAGCCATAGAGTGGATCAACGATGGCGATAACACTTTTGACAATCTACGCAAAGCAGGATTCACCTCAGCGCATGTTGTGCCAACCGAAGGGATCATTTGCGGCCAAAGCGCATTGATTACACTTGCCAATGGTGACCTAAACGATCGCATGCTAAAACCTTCTGTAGCGCAAAGCATGATTATGCAGCGCGCCGGTGGGCGTAGAAACTATCCCAATTCGCTGATGGGTGTTATTGCGTTAATCCGGCAATCTCTTTACGACGCGCAATGGTATGAGGAAGCGCAAACAGCCTATTCCAACAATCCAGAGCAAGATCCCCCTGAATTCAACAGCGCCCTTGAAGCGCTGCAGCCAGTGCTGCGGCGCGAGATTCCATTGCTGGTTCCCATTAATCATGAGAGAGCGTATTTGCGGGCACTATCGCTCGCGGAAGAATTCAACGTGAAACTATGGCCCACTGGAAGCGGGTATGAATATCAAAATTTATCTCTGTATGAAAATTTGAACATCCCTTTGATTCTTCCGCTGAACTTCCCTGAAAAGCCAAAGATCAAAACGTATGAAGAGACTTTAGATATTTCACTCACCGCGCTGCGCCATTGGGAACGTGCGCCATCCAACCCGTATGAAATGGAAAGAAACCAGATCGATTTTGCATTGAGCACAATGGATTTGGAAAATCCTGGAAAAATGCCTGAGAAAATTCGCAAGGCCATAGAACGCGGCCTCTCACAAGATACCGTATTGGCTTCACTAACCAACATTCCGGCAGAACTGTTGGGCGTTGAAGATCAAGTGGGCTCACTCGAAACGGGAAAACGAGGCCATTTCATCATTGCCGATGGGGAATTGTTTGAAGAGAATACCAAGGTAATGGAAATATGGATTGACGGCCAGCAGCATGTGTATCATCGCCAACCGGAAATTGATCCACGCGGGACATGGGAAATGAATATTTCTTATGCTGGCGAAGATACACAATCAGCGACACTCGAAATAAAAGGGAAAATGCCCAAGATCAAGGCTGAACTCATTGCTGACGCCACACCGATCAAAACCAAGTGGATTGAAATGGATCACAATCGTATTTCCTTTCAACTGCAGGGGAATCCATTCGACCAAAAAGGGGTGCTGCTGTTTAGTGGATCAGTAAGTGAAAATTCTATCCGGGGATATTTCAATACTCCCGAAGGAGAATCAAATCAGTGGATAGCGGAAAGAATTCGAAGCGCAACCAAAGAGCATAAAGCCGAAGAAACGCAAAAAAAAGAAAAATTTCAACCCATCTCACGGGTGGTCTATCCGCCCAGCCCATACGGAAGAGAAGCGCCGCCAGAACAGCCCGAAATCATCTTCATTGATAATGCGGTTCTTTGGACCTGCGGGCCAGAGGGCATCATTGAAAACGGGGATATGATAATTAAAAATGGGATCATCGAACAAGTTGGCAGAAATCTAACGGTTCCAAATGATGCTTTGCTTATCAAAGCCAACGGCAAGCATGTGACACCCGGATTGATCGACTGCCATTCGCACATTGCCATCGATCGTGGAGTAAACGAAACCGGGCAGGCGATCACTGCGGAAGTGCGAATCGGCGATGTGCTAGACCATACAGATATCAGCATTTTCCGCCAA
>CAZEZQ010000591.1:0-4466 GCA_964516245.1 uncultured bacterium
CGTCCCGCCTGCTCTATATGTAGTTGCAGGCGAGGACGCCTGCGCTCCAAAAATACCTTTTTGCCGGAGCGTCATAATAAGGATAAAGTATTTTTATAAAATTCACTTGAACTGAATTCTTCCTATCCTTATTGTGAAAGTTAGAAGATGAAAACGGTGTGTTTTCTTTGAAATGAATGGCTTGGTTCGAATATAGATTCACGGCCAACGGACAGCGGTTTTTCTAAGACGAACCGATAAAAGAGATTATAATTTATATTCATTTCAGCATGTGCCAATCACTGAGCGAATAAAATAAAGTTATCAAACATCATCTTTGTGTGCGCTATGAAAAAAACCAAAATACTTTGCACTGTGGGTCCTTCTTGCCGTACCGTCTCTTTGCTGCGTTCGATGTATGAAAACGGGATGAACGCGGCAAGGATCAACACCAGCCATGGGACATTTGACGAATACCGCGAGATGATTGCCAATATCCGCAGTGTGGCCAACATTCCCATCGTGATGGATACCCAAGGCCCCAAAATCCGCTTGCGCATGAAGCAGGAAATTCAAGTTGAAAAAGAGGATACTCTTGTGGTTGGGTTTTCTCCCGATATGGACGTCTACATGGATAGCAATGTTTACGAGTATATTCATGAAGGCGACAGGGCTCTGCTGGACGACGGGGGATTTGCCACATCGATTGTTGAGAAGAAAGACAATCATATCGTTTTGAAATTCCACAACGGGGGCACGGTAGTAACTGGTCGCGCCGTGAATTTCCCCAAAAAAGCAATGCCGTTGCCTGCGCTCACCAAGAAGGATATCGAGTCACTCGATTTTGCCACCAAAATGGACGTGGATTTTATCGCGCTTTCATTCACCCGGGGCAAAGAAGACATCGATACGGCCCGTTCATATCTTCAAGGCAGCAAAGTCAAAATCATCGCTAAAATTGAAAATCAGCAGGGAATTGATAACTTCGATGAAATCTTGGAATATTCCGACGGTATTATGGTGGCGCGGGGCGATATGGGTGTGGAATTGGAATACGAAGAGATCCCCATTATTCAAAAGCGCTTGATTAGCCAATGCAATGAATCAGGCAAGTTGGTGATTACCGCCACTCAAATGCTGCAATCCATGATCACCAATCCCCGGCCCACACGGGCGGAAATTTCCGACGTCGCCAATGCGATTCTTGACGGTTCTGATATCGTGATGCTCTCCGGCGAAACCGCCTCCGGAAAATATCCGGTGGAAACAGTTTGCATGATGAAGAAACTGGCCATTTACGCCGAAAAGTTTATCAACAAACAAAACAGCAGCAATTTGGATTTGGGAGTGGAAACCGCCATCACCAATTCCATCAAAACCATTTGCGAGCAGGCGGGCGTCGATAAGATTGTTACTGTAACACGCCGAGGGCATACGGCACGTTTGATTTCACGCCTGCGCATGCAGCCCGACATCCTTGCATTGACATCCAAAGATTACACCTACCGTGAATTGCATCTCTATTACGGTGTATACCCAGTGATGTATCCCCAACTGCGCGGCAGTATTAGCACCTCCGAAGCCGGGATGTTTCTCTTCCGCAAAGGCCTGCTCAAAGATGAAGACTTGGTCTTATTCGCTTCCGGCGAATACCACCCCCGCGAACACTTCACCAACACCATCCAAATTCTCCGCATGCGCGATCTTCACGATTATTGTATGAAGTACGATTTGGCGTAAAAAGGATTTCCCTTTTTATAATTGGTAAATTCTGAGAATTTGTCACCCAGATTTGCAAGTTAAATTAAATCAATGGATAATGAGTTTATGGGGAGGGCGAGGCTCCCGCCGAGCCTTGGTTGGTGAATCGAAGGTAGTGGGTGAAACCGGCTCATCAGGAGATTCGCCCTCCCAGTGGATATTGATTTTTAAATTTCAAATAATTTTGGCTAGAGTTAATCTTTTGAAAAAGTTATAAATTAATATATCTTCTTTCACCAAAAAAAGTCAAACTGGAAACGATTAATCCTAGATTCTTGTTTGCATCCTTCGAACCTCACTTTTCAAGTCCAACATAAAATGCGATTCTGGTGTTGGATTTAACATATTGTATGTTTTGAGGAGGATCGTATGAAACGCCGCAAATTTATGAAAAATTCTCTAGGTGTGGCCGCTGGCAGTTTGGCTATTGCTCAATCAAAAAAAACATTGGCTTCCAGCCACAATTCACGCCCCAATGTTGTCATTATCACATGCCATGATATCGGCCAGCATTTGCACTGTTATGGTGTGGATGCTGTCTCTTCGCCCAATCTAGACCATTTGGCAGAGCAGGGTATACGCTTTTCCAACCTGTTTTCCACTTCGGCAGTGTGCTCACCCGGCCGGGGCAGTCTGCATACCGGACGCTACCCGCAATCCAATGGTCTGATGGGCTTGACCCATTCCCCCTGGTGGTGGCGCCTTAATGATGACGAAAGACACACTGCGCAAATCTTGCGGGATGCGGGCTATGATACCCATTTAATCGGCTTGAATCATATTCATCCTGATCACAAGCGCTTGGGCTATAATCACAGACACTCGCCAAAAAACGATGCCCATGAAACCGTTCGCGCTTCCAAGGAACTCTTTGAAAAAACGAAAAATCAAGATTCTCCTTTTTTCGCCAAAATCGGCTTTTTCGAAGTGCACCGGCCCTTTGTGAATGGGAAATGGACAGAAAATGGTGTTTTCGTGCCCCTTTATTTGCAAGAGACCGAAACCATCAAAAGCGATTTGGCTGACTTACAAGGCACCATCCGCTTCTTCGATCAACGCGTGGGTGAGATTCTCGATGCGCTCGATGCTAGCGGCCAGGCGGATAACACGCTGGTGATCTATACCGCCGAGCATGGCATCCCCTATCCCGGCGCCAAATGGTCGGCTCGCAAAAACGGGCTTGAAATCCCTCTCATGATTCGCTGGCCTGGCACCGCTTTGGAAGGCGGGAAAGTGTATGATGATTTAATGAGTATTGTGGATATTTTGCCGACTCTATTAAATTATTTGGAAATCGATATCCCTGAAAATATTCAAGGCGTCAGTTTCAAAGACCGCATCGAAGGCAAAACCAACGAACCGTTGCGCCAATATGCCTACGGACAATACACACCCGATATGAAGCGCGACAATCTCTCACGCTGTATCGTAACTAACCAATATCACTTGATCCGCTATTTCGACCAAGGCCGCACCGTCGATTATCCAGTGGATGTTGATCCCGTGAAATTTGCCGCTCACCAAGAACGCTGCAAAACCCGGGGAACCCGCCCGTTCTATCAACTGTATGATATCCAGAAGGATCCATACGAACTGAACGACCTGGGCCAGAAGGAAGAATATTCAAAGATTGCCGAAGAGTTGTCAGATCAACTGTTGGCTTGGATGAGAGAGGTGAACGATCCACTCCTGCAAGGCCCGTTGCGTACCCCTTATTACGAACGCGCTATGAAGGATTTTCTGGGGTAGTGTGGGTCAAGTTGTGAGACCCATCAATCGAACCTAATTCTTGATGGGTCGAACGACGTGACCCATCCAGATTCGCTGGGGTAAGGATGGGGTGTATAGAGGAGTTGTTTTTTTCTGAACCAGAATCGCCCAAATTTTATAAAGATTGCCGGGAAGGTACCCAGTAGCATTTAAGCTAAGTTGAGGCACATGTTCTAAAGCATTTTTCTGAATTCATCTTCACTTATTCCAATGTCACGCATTATTTTTCGCATTGTTCCACGCGGAAGGTCTTTTGTATGCATAGCAATGGTCGTAATACGGCCATCCGGATGGCGATAGTGAGCATGGCTTCCAGTCTGACGCTCAAAGATAAATCCCACATGTTCAACGATTCGCACCATCTCTTTTGGTGTGATGGTAGGAAGACGACTCATGCTGAAACCGTTACAGATGCGGGCTTTTTCAAAAAGAAAGTAACGGAGTCTTCGGTGGGGATGGGTTCATTATGGGCCTTGAGCACTTCTAAATAGCCCTCGATGGCTTCGCGAATGTTTTTTTCGGCTTCTTCCAATGTTGATCCAAAGGAATGGCAACCGGGCAGGGAAGGAACCTCGGCGATATAAACACCGTCTTCATCCTGCTCATAATTCACGATAAATTGATAGGTTTTAGTTTCCATAGAAAAGCATTACCCTGATTCAGAGTATGATTTAGTATATCTAACATTGGGAAAATGTCAAATCACTCTGGTATTACGCTTGGAATTTACACCATACTGAACAAAGATTGGTTTACCGGGATGACGGCTTTCTTAAAGGCTGGCAAACAACGCCATGCCTTTGGCATCCGCGCTAAACCTTCAACTTTGCACGATTCTTCTCAAGGTGTTTCTCGGTTTCGAATGCTACGCTTCGCTTTGAGCCCACCTATTCAGGCTCGGCACTTTTGGGCGTGATGTTTGAACTTGACAACCCCCGGCCCCGGTTTAAGCTTTT
>CAZEZQ010000592.1:0-4453 GCA_964516245.1 uncultured bacterium
ACCAACTCGGGTGGTTATCTATTTGAGAAGTTTATGATGAACCATTCGTATGAAGATACGGATGTGTTCGTCTCGCTGGCCAAACTGAAAAATCATGGGGCGGCTGGTGTGACCTTGTCGATGAAAAACCTGTTCGGCATCACCCCCAATTCGGTTTATGGTGATGAAAAAGGCGAACAGGCCACCAAGGGCCGGGCGGTTTTGCACTTTGCCCGCGGGCGCAGCCGGCTGCCTTATGGGGAGAAAGAAGGGTTTTCAGACAAGCATCAAAACTACCGTGTTCCCTATATTGTGGCGGATATCTGTGATACCCGGCCGGTGGATTTGGCGATTGTGGATGGCATCAGCACCATGAGCGGCGGTGAAGGGCATTGGAGCGGACGGCATGGTGGAAGGATAGCGCTGCAGCGGCCCGAAGTATTGATCGCCGGGCTTAATCCAGTCTCGACCGATGCAGTGGCCACGGCGGTGATGGGCTGCGAAAATCCATTAACGCCCCACAACTCAGAACCCCCGTTTGATCGCTGCGTCAACCACATTTTGGCCGCCCACGAGGCAGGCGTAGGAAGCGGCGATTTAGAACAAATCGAAATCAGCGGCCTATCCCTAGAAGCAGCCAAACACCCTTTCCCAGACGCACAAGCATAACCTGACGATCCAGCAAAAAGTCTCTTTTGGAGCGCAGGTCATAGACGCGCCTTGGTGGGCGTCCTCGCTTGCATCATCATATAGTGCAGATTAGATATCTGCGTTACTACATATTGTCTGGTCGTTTTCTAGATCAGACTTTTTGCCGGTTCGTCTTGAATAATAAAATTGCTGTTGGTTTATTGCATCGGCGTTCGCCGCAAAATAAAGTCTTGAGATTACAACTTTTCACACACCCTCTGAAATTGTAGAAGGGGTTCATGTTTCGGGCGCATGAGTTTAGCCCAATTGGAAATTTTCTCTTCGTCAGTGCTGCCACTTTCACTTGCAAAATTTTGAAGAATTTCGTTAATTTCAGAGTTTTCCATTTTTGAGATTGAAATAAAAAAAGGCCCTCAATCATTGAGGGCCTTTACTGTTATTACAGGTTAACTATCAGAATGGTGCTTGGAACTTAAAAGAGCGCCCAATTACCTAAATCTGCCGTTTGGGCCGGTACCAGAATGCGGAAATTGTCGATAAAGAGAAGTTTGCCCGCTTGATCGCCCGGTTGATTGGTAGTA
Source organism: uncultured bacterium (assembly GCA_964516245.1). Classification (GTDB taxonomy): domain Bacteria; phylum Hinthialibacterota; class Hinthialibacteria; order Hinthialibacterales; family Hinthialibacteraceae; genus CAZEZQ01. The sequence continues at coordinate 1,212 of CAZEZQ010000592.1, forward strand.
AAAGCTACCTGGAACCATCCGTTGGGATCCTCAAGAGCGCCCATATGGTTTTCCATATCCACTGGGAAGCTAATTGTATGCCATACGCCTTTTTCCCAACTACCGATATTTCTTTCGCCGTAATCATCCCAACCGGTTGTGGGTGACAAATCTTCTCCAGCATCATTCTGTCCGCCCGATTTCAAGATCAGTTGCAGGTTCAGCCATCCACTGAAATCTTCGGAAATATAAACATCAAATAAGACATCGGTCGCCTCGGCGAGCCGGTCAGTGCGCTCTTTGGCATCGACCCCTTGTCCATTTTGTGTCCATCCATCTCCCAAGGCTAACTCCATGAAATTTTCACCTTCTGAAGGTGGGATGTCACCCAGGCCGAGGAAAGGTTCGCCGCCGTTTGCTTCCCATCCATCTGGAGCAAAGTCACCATCAGTGTCTTGGTCAAACGACCAAATTTGAATTTCTTCTAGTTCATCAGGATAGTCAGCGGGCCGAACGGCGAAAATGTTGTCAATGAAAACTGTTCCGAATACTTCTCCGGCGGTGCCACCTGGGTTGACCCGGAGTTGAAACTGGCTTAATTCTACCAAAGTACCGGCCGGATCGTTGCCTATCATCATGTTTGAATCGATCAAAAAGACCCATTCCACCCATTCACCGGTCAATTCTTCAGCGGGGCGTCCTTGGGTCCCTAATTCACGTCCATTGCCCAGCGAAACCCGAAAACGGTGTTCGCCGCTTTGGTGGGGCAGGGCGTCTTCAGGGAAATAAGACCAAAAATGGATTTCCCGCATCCCCGAAATATCCCGCGTTCCGTCAGGGAAATTGAGGTTCATGTTTCCCCATAGGGAAAGCTCCGTATCGTAATCAATGATCATGTGCCAATCACCGTCTTGCGGAACAACGCCGTCATCTTCAAAGAAGGTATCCGCGAACGATGCGGCAGCCATACCACCCGAAAACTCCCATATAAATTCATCCGAATTTTCGAAACTGGTGATGGGAACCGTTTCTTGCGCCATCGCTGTGGAGCACAGCACAAGGCTCAAACCAAGGATGTGAAATAGTGCTTTCTTCATACTTACCTCCCAAAAAAATAAATTTGTCGATCAATGCAATGATTGATCTTCCACATCTATTTTTAACTGAATTTTTGAAAAAAGTACAGAGGAGATTTACTTTTTTAGTGAATTTATCAAATTTCCTTAATTTTATCGAATTGAACATATGTTCAATGTGTTGTTTAAGTCTCTTCACTTCGACGCAGCCAACTAGACGCACACATGAATGTCTCTTATTCTGAAACATATCTATCAAACTGGGGGAACAGAATCATGAAGAAAATTATCGGATTCACAATTGTTTTCATGTTAACAATCAACTCATATTCTGCCGAGAATCTGGGCCGCGGCATGTATGCCTTGGAGCGCGATGATGGCAGCGTCTTCATCAGCTGGCGCATGCTGCCGGGGGATAATGGGGATACTGCGTTTGAACTCTATCGTTTGGATGACCCAACACAAAGTAGAGGTGAAATCCAACACATTCAAAATGATGGTAAGGCGTATTACTCCATCGATCCCAGTCCAAAAGAGAATGCTACCCATGTCTATAGGCTGTACAACAAAAAAATAACCAAAAAAGAAATCGATAATGTCAAAATCACTTTTACCGGCAAAGCCAAACCGTACATCAGCATCCCTCTTGATGGCGATTATGATTTTCAAAAAGTGGGAATCGGTGATTTGGATGGCGATGGCGAGATGGAGTATCTCATCCGCCAGCCCAATTTCAACACCGATCCCTACCAGCAGCCGGGCTATTGGAAGAAAAGCACCACCACATACAAAATTGAGGCCTACCAACCAGATGGAACATTGATGTGGCGGCATGACATGGGTTGGGCGATTGAAGCGGGCATTTGGTATGCCCCCTGGGTGGTGTATGACGTCGATCAGGACGGCAAAGCCGAAGTTTACTGCAAATACGGCGAGGGCGACCCGCGCACCGAAAAAGGCACGGTTGAAAGCGGTCCTGAATATCTAGTGAAACTGGATGGTGAAACCGGTAAGATTGTCGCGAAAACCGATTGGATCCCCCGCGACGCGTACAGCAGTTATAACTACTACAGCCGCAACTTCCTTACCGTGGCTTATTTGGACGGCCAGAACCCCAGCCTAATTATTCAGCGCGGCACCTACCGTCTCATCAAAATGCGGGCTCTGGATAAAGATTTCAACACCCTTTGGGAGTGGGAAGCCACCGGCAAATATTCAGACTATCGCGGCCAAAGCTCCCACGGCCTGATTTCAGCGGATGTCGATGAAGACGGGCGCGATGAATTGGTGATGGGAGCGGCGGTAATTGATGACAACGGTGAAGGGCTGTGGACCTTGGGCATGGGCCACCCCGACGAGTGCTATGCCGCCGATATTGACCCCGATAACCCCGGGCTTGAAATTTATTATGGCTTCGAAACCCGGCAAGACAAAAACGGCCTGTGCGTGGTTGACGCCAAAAGCGGGAAGATTTTATGGGGGCATGATGAAAAGACTCATCACATTCACGGCCAGGGCATGGCGGGCGATGTGTTGGCCGAATACCCCGGTATGGAAGTGTATGGCGGCGAGCGAGATTACGACAGGCGCTGGCTTTATAGCGCCAAAGGTGAATTAATCGAAATGCTCGAAAAAGCAACCCTTTCACCGCGGCCCCTGTGGTGGGATGCTGACCCGCAAAAAGAAGTGGTGATGCACGGAGCGATTCGCCATTGGGGTGAAGAAGAACCGCTGCAAGATCTTGAAGGCCGCATGATCGCGGTGATGGACTGTCTGGGTGACTACCGCGAAGAAGTGGTCACCTCGCTCGATGGTGAATTACGCATTTACTGCACGACTCTACCAACCAACAAAAAGCGGCCCTGTTTGCTGACTGACCGGCAATACCGGCTAGGAGTGGCGGCGCAGACGATGGGGTATTATTATCCTGCCAAATTGGGAATTAATTAAACACTACTATTTCATTTCATTGAAGTGTAAAATGATTGAAGTGAAAGATTGGGTAAGTTTTCTTGTATAGAGTCAAAGGTGAAATGATGGGTTCGCACCCCCCTAAAAAGCTGATTTTTACCCCCAAATGTAGGCTGGGAATTCCCCCCTCGTTAAGGGGGGTAGGGGGGATCAGGCTATCATCATACCGCCAAATCCCCCCAGCACCTGCGGTGCTTACCCCCCCTTGATAAGGGG
>CAZEZQ010000593.1:0-4453 GCA_964516245.1 uncultured bacterium
TAGCTCGCCAGGGCGAGTGGGTTTCTCTTAAGGGAGTAATTATTATGTTTGTGCGATTTGTAAGATTTGCCCTTTTTATATTGTTGGGGTCAATTGGTTCATTTGCAGATACTATTGAGATTCCTGGGGATGCTCAAAGCATACTACAGGCTTTGGAATTAGCTGGAGATGGTGATGTGGTGTTGATTCGAAATGCCACCGCATCGTTCGGCCATGACGGTGTTACTGTTGAAAACAAATCGGTCACAATTCGCGGGGCTAACCCTAATAATAGAGTATTACTTGATACTAGAACCCATAATATAGGTGGAACAACTAATGATGCCATAATCAATCTAGTCAATTCTGCACTTAACTTTGAAAATCTAGCAATGAAATTTCCGGCGCATTTACCGTTCAATCCGATTATCAATGGAGTTGAGGGAGGTATATTGTATGTTGATGCAAGCTCTTCACTTAAATTAGAAAATTGTGATTTTATCTTCAATATCTCAAGCCGGGGTGAACTGATTTTGCAAGACAGCACCCTCACAGGTTATTCTTGGTTGACTAATTTTCCTTATAGATATGAAAATACCTTAACCCCAACAATTCAACTGGGGCCAGCGGAAAATACGGAGTGTATCATTCGCAATTCAATCGTGCAAAGCAATACTAAAACTGCCTATCGTTGTATTACAGCAGAACAATTTAACCATAGCCGTATTGTCATAGAAAATTCACAAATCTATGGTGGGACTTTTTCTGTTGAAAAACGCTCGGTTCCGGGTGATTTTATACATGGAGCCTCCGCATTGGAAATTACCGACTGTAAGGCATTGGAAGTTACTCTACAGTTTGCACGATTTCGTGGTGGAGACGGTTATAATGGGCAAACTAATGGAATCGCTAGAATACTTTATGGAGGAGGCAATGGTGCTGCTGGGGTTTTGTTAGACAATTCCAAGATAGATTTGAATCTCATCCATACCCATAGTGCAATGCATGCGGGGGATGGTGGAGATGGAATTGTTATTTTAACCGGTCCTTCAGGTGATATTCTGCATCTTGACGCAGGTGATGGTGGTGATGGGTTGAAATTGTGGAATTCAACGTTACATCTCAAAGAAGGTGAATTGGAAAATTTAATTCTACAATCTGGTAACGGAGGGAAAGATTTTCAATTTCTAGATAAATATGCTAAACCAGGTGAACGAGGCTCACCTATTGATCTTGATAAAGGATCGCAAATCATAACACAAACTGATGTTCAAAATTGGGATTTGTACAAGGATACAAATTAAGTGTATATACCTTGCTTTTCCCTCTGCATTTAGTATTTTGAAGTATTGTTTCTTTTAATTTTATGAGTGGTATATCATGGACATATCGCATCCGCACGATTCATTTTTTCGATATATAGTATCCAAAGGAGAGCGCGCGATTGATTTAATCCGGCATCAAATTCCCGATTCGATTGCCAAGTATCTTAACTTTGAAACATTGTCTTCCGAGCAGGATACTTTTGTAGATTCGAAGTTGAAGAATCGGTATTCGGATGCCTTGTTCAAAGTTCAAACTGTATCTGATGATTCGGTGGTAGTTTACTTTTTAATTGACCACAAAAGTTCGCCTGAATCTGGCGTGCTTTTTCAGCTGAATCGTTATATCAATCGAATCTGGGAGCGGCATGATATCAATCATCCTGATTCATCGCTTCCTCCGGTTATTGGAATCGTGATTTATCATGGAATGGAGCCTTGGAATATTGCGACAGACTTGAAAACACGGTTTGATTGTCCTGAGGATTTCTATCCCTATCAGCCAGTATACCGTTACATTCTCATCGATTTATGCAGAATGATGGATAACCAGTTAGGCGGCAGTGCCGACCTGAGGGCGGCAATGATGTTGATGAAGTACATCTTTCATCCCAATTTGCATGACTACGTACCGATGATTTTAAGAGTACTCAAAGAGGCCCGCAGCCAACCTGATTTCCTCGCTTTTTTCGAAGCATGTATGCTATACTTATTTAATAGCCTGAATAAAGAACATCATAAAGAAGTGGAAAAAATTGTTCATATCGAATTACCAGTAGAAGGAGGTGAGGTTATGCCTACGGTTGCAGATATGTTCAGAGAGCAAGGACGGGAAGAGGGGCTTGAACAAGGTTGTGAGGAATTGGCTAAAGGGATATTGAAACTGTTACAATCGAAGTTTCATGATCTTCCTCAATCGACGAAAGAGAGGATCACTTCCGTACACGAGTTATCAATACTGGCGGAGCTTATGGATGTGGCGATAGAATCTGAATCACTCAGTCAATTCCAAAATCAAATGCACACTATACTTTCTCGTTAAGTTGTATATAAAATTGAAATTGTTTTTCAGAATTGATTTAAGTGCAATATCACCAGCATTCGGGGCAGACACAGGGGTCTGCCCCTACAATGTTAAAATATCAAGCAATGGTAAAATATCAAGCAATGGTAAAATATCAAACAATGGTAAAATTACAAATATCTTTGGTTGGTTTTTGCTTACTCTAAAATTTTAAAGGGGAGGAACTATGGTTACTCGACGTAAATTTCTCAAAGCCGTTGGCAGTGGTGTGGCTGCTTATTCGATGACGCAAAGCCCGTCTTACGCGGCTGATAAAAAGCCCAACATTGTTGTGGTGTTTTGTGATGATATGGGGTATGGCGATTTGGGCACTTTCGGCCATCCGACCATTCGCACGCCCAATTTGGACCGCATGGCCGGTGAAGGGCAAAAGTGGACCAGTTTTTACGCCGCCGCCAGTGTTTGCACGCCCAGCCGCGCCGCGCTCCTCACCGGGCGTTATCCCATCCGCAGCGGAATGTGCAGCAACAAGAGCCGAGTCTTGTTCCCCAATTCTACAGGGGGGCTGCCGCAAAGCGAAATTACCATTGCTAAAGCGCTCAAACCGCAAGGGTATGCCACCGCATGCATTGGCAAATGGCATTTAGGCCATCGCAAAGAATATCTGCCCACCAAACACGGTTTTGATTATTATTTCGGCATCCCCTACAGCAACGATATGGACAAAACCAAAGCCGGACAATTGGAAGGCCGGCAAGAATTTTGGGAGCCGAAAATTGAATATTTTAACGTGCCCTTGATGCGCAATGAAGAAATTATCGAACGGCCTGCCGACCAGAACACCATTACCAAGCGCTACACCGAAGAGACCGTTAAATTTATCAAAGAAAACAAAGATCAACCTTTCTTTGTTTACCTGGCTCACAGCCTGCCTCATGTGCCATTGTTCACATCTGAACAGTTTGAAGGGACTAGTGAACGCGGTTTGTACGGAGATGTGATTGAAGAAATCGATTGGGGTGTGGGGCAAATTGTGAAGACCTTGAAAGAACTTGACATTGCCGATAACACGATGGTTGTGTTTACATCTGACAATGGCCCTTGGCTTCCATTTGATACTCATGGCGGTTCTGCCGGTTTGCTGAGAGAAGGCAAGGGGACCACTTGGGAAGGCGGCGTGCGTGAACCCACCGTCTTTTGGTGGCCGGGCAAAATCAAAAACCAAGTGGTGATGGGTATGGGTTCCACTTTGGATTTGCTGCCTACGATTTGCTCGCTGGCTGGCGCTGAAACGCCGTCAGACCGCATGATTGATGGTTATGATTTGAGTGAAACCTTGTTCCACGGGCATCCAAGTCCGCGGCATGAAATGATCTATTATCGCGGCCAGCGCATCTATGCCGCGCGAAAGGATGATTACAAAGCGCATTTCATCACCCAGCCGGCATACCAAGGGAAAGGACCAGAAGAGCACGACCCACCGGTGCTTTTCAATTTGATGCACGACCCTTCTGAGAAGTATAATATTGCAGAGAAACATCCGAATGTAATCAAGGCCATTAAAAAAATGGTTGAGCAACATGAAGCGACCGTGAAACCGGTGAAAGATCAATTGGCCGAGCGGTTGTAGAGAAACGGTCATTGTCTTTGTTTGAACCAAGAGCCCTCATCTTGTTCTACCAATGGATCAAGGTGAGGGCTTGTTGTTGCTGCAGAACGATGTTTGGACTGACCTGCTTGGTTAGAGCCGTTTATTTTTATCTTTTTCCCATTGTTTTAGCCCCCAATTAATAGATTCTAACGGGCAAATTGTGAGAATTTGTCACTCAGATATGCAAGTTAAATTCAATCAATGAGTAATGAGTTCATGGGGAGGGCGAGGCTCCCGCCGAGCCTCGTTTGGTGAATCGAAGGTAGCGGGTGGAACCGGCTCATCAGGAGATTCGCCCTCCCCAATGGAGATTCGCCCTCCCCAATGGATATTGATTTTGGAAAATTTCAAATATCTTTGGCTAGTTTTTGGATAGAATACACCGTTGCATCCAAAAAATACGGCAAGTAAGTGTTAAAGTTGACGATTCGGCAAAAAGTCCAATCCAGAAAACGACAACACAATATATAGCAACAT
>CAZEZQ010000594.1:0-2272 GCA_964516245.1 uncultured bacterium
GCGAGGCTCCCGCCGAGCCGGTTTGATTGAACGACTTCTGATTTACGTAAATAGTATGCATTACCAATTAGAACTTCAGAACTTACATGAAGTGTTCCATAAGTGATGAAAAGGATATTATGTTCAGTATGGCAAAGCGTTCTTCGATGTGGTGGCAAGCGATGACAGCAAGACACACCATAGTTATTTCAATTAAAACAGCGTTGGTTGTTGGCCCTATACTGACTGCCATCAATCAATGGGAAGCAATCATGGGAACATTAGAACTGAATTGGCTTAAGGTGATGTTGACTTTCCTCGTACCTTATCTGGTTTCAACATATAGTAGTGCCGCGACGATGTGTCGAAATACACATCAGAAATCAAATACATTTCCAGAATAACCATTCAAAACTATTTATCCAGGAACTTGGATCCTATTTTTTTGAACGTTATTCATCGGCGGGATCTCAGATCGAGCTTTGATCATTGAAGCGAGAAAAAAATTGTCACAAATTGAGACGGTATCAAACAAACGCCAGTATCCCAATCGATTGACGCATGCAGTATACCTGGACCGTACAATCTGTTCCGATGTGACCCATGCATCAAAACGGGAATGGATTGTGACTAATGGGATTGGTGGGTATGCTTCCGGTACAGTCGCGGGTATGAATACACGCCGCTATCATGGTTATCTTGTGGCAGCATTGCACCCTCCACTGGGTCGGACACTCCTTGCCAGTAAATTTGAAGAAATTCTTGAGATCAATGGCAACCAATATGAACTAAGCACAAACCAATGGCACGATCAAGTTGTATCTCCTGAAGGGAATAAGTTTATCAACGCTTTTTGGTTAGATGGAACAATACCAGTATGGAATTATTGCTGTGGAAACACGATTCTTCAAAAAAGAATTTGGATGCAGAAGGGAGCAAATACAACATTCATTCGCTACTCTCTTCTGCAAGGCATACATTCGCTCAAGCTCACAGTGAAAGTTCTGATCAACTATCGCAATTACCATTGGACCACTCAAGCTCATGACTGGCAGATGGAGATCAAAGAGATTGGCAATGGATTTAAAATCGTCGCTCACGGGAAAGCCGTTCCAATATACGTTTTATCCGATCAAAGTACCAAAAAATCCACTGAACATACTTGGTATCGAAATTTGTATTTGTGTGAAGAAGCAAATCGTGGCTTAGAGGCAACAGAAGATATTTTGCTATGCGGTACATTCGAAATTCAACTCAAGCAAGGTCAAGACATTTGTTTTGCTATTTCGACTCATGAACGAAGCGGGTTCAACGGGAAATGGGAACTGCAGCAACATATGGATTATGAAGATCATCTTGTATCTCAAGCGGGCAATCGAGATGATATGTATTTCAATCAGTTGGTATTGTCTGCCGATCAATTTCTTGTAGAACGCAATATTGAAAACGATCACAAAGGGCATTCTATTATTGCAGGATATCCCTGGTTCACTGATTGGGGTCGTGACACGATGATTGCATTACCTGGGTTAACATTAACCACACACCGCTATCAAGAAGCGGAATCGATTTTACGAACCTATGCGAAATGGATAGACAGGGGAATGCTGCCAAATCATTTTCCCGATGGAGGTGAATTGCCAGTATTCAATACTGTGGATGCGGCCTTATGGTATATTGAGGCGGTTCGTCAGTATTGTGAATGCACACAAGATATGTGTTTGGTGCGAGATTTGTTCCCTCGCCTTCAGGAAATCATTTCTTGGTATCGCGAAGGGACTCGCTTCAACATCCATATGGATCAGGATGGTTTGATTTTCGCCGGGACTGATGAGATTCAACTTACTTGGATGGATGCCAAAATTGACGATTGGGTTGTTACCCCACGCACGGGTAAATGCATAGAAATCAATGCTCTATGGTATAATGCCGTGCAGTCGCTTTGCGGCTTTGCCCAATTGATCTCAGCCGATATGCGTGATTACAATCGCCTGGCCGTACAAATAAAAAAAGGCATGTTGAAATTTTATAACTCTACCACCCACTCATTTTTTGATGTGATAGACACTCCCAATGTTCTTGGACAAGATTCAAGTTTCCGCCCCAATCAGCTATTTTCTGTTTCATTGCATCATTCAGCTTTATCCATAGAACACCAAAAACTTATTGTTGACACATGTACAGAAAAATTATTGACTCCCCTTGGCATTCGCACTCTTGACCCAAACCATCCAGATTATGCACCACAATACTCGGGGGGACCACATGAACGAGATTCGGTTTATCACCAAGG
>CAZEZQ010000594.1:2282-3998 GCA_964516245.1 uncultured bacterium
CATGGGCTTGGTTAGCAGGTCCCTATTTCAAAGCGCATTATCGGGTTTATCATAATAAAGAATTTCTTAGGACCAATCTCTACCCATTTTTTGATCACCTCTCTGACCATGGATTAGGTACAATTAGTGAAATTTTTGATGCAACCCCTCCTCATCATCCTCGTGGATGCATTGCTCAAGCATGGAGTGTTGCTGAATTATTGCGCATATTGTCGATACTGTTATTCGAGGAATGATTTCTGAGAGAAATTTAGGCGGATTAATAAGACGATTTGGCAAAAAGTCTTTTTTGCAGCGTAGGCGTCCTCGCCTGCAACAACATAATGCACGGGTGCCAAGGGTAAAATGTTGTTTATTTTACCCTTGAAAACCACTCTGGATATATCACAAACTTTGAATGCACAAAAACAATTTTATTAAAATCTTCCAATGAACACTTTTCCCCATTTTCACGTCCTCGTACTTCAACCGCAGCCAGTCATGATCCGTCTCATCCATCACCATCCGTGCAATTCGCCGCGGCGAATTCATAAGCCTAAGCCGTTTTCCTGTACCTCCTGCTTTCCTGCTTCCTGGTTCAGACAAAAAACAATAAACGTATTAAACCGTAAGACCGCCAAAACCAGCCCCCCAGCATTTGGCGGCCTTACTTGGCATCCTTGAAAATCCCCCTCCCAAGATTAAGAGGGGTTAGGGGAGGGTTGAGAATGCTCGTTGCTAGAAGATCATGACCCACAACCCCTTCCAAACATCACCGTAAAGAAGCGCATATAGCAACTTTGAGGAGGAATGGCTATATACCTATTACCCCAACGACCAGGGTTCACGATACTCGTAATGCAGCAATTCGTTGGCATCATCGTTGTTGACTACACGCTCGTTTTCCGCATCCCACTCTAGGCGTGACCGGGTGGCCAGCGCGATGTTCGACAGGTGCGAGAAAGTGGTCGAGCGGTGGCCGGTTTCCATATCGGCGTTGGTCCGTTCGCGTGATTTGACGCAATCAAGAAAATTGCGGATATGCTGCTCGGTCATGTCTCCATCCAAATCATCTTCACCGCCGGGCTCACAATACGGTTTATCCGGTTGAAACTGCCCGCCGTGCGAAGGCACAATCTCATAACTATCGCCACCCACATAAATGTTCCCCAGTGTGCCGCGAAACTCCACTTCGCCCTGCACGATGGCGTCACCGCCGTTCGATTCATACACGCCGAACGAAATTAAACCGCCACTGGGCAGGTCCATCACCACCTGCATGGTATCGGGTATGGTGCGGTCGTCATCCACAGCAAAACGTCCGCCATGCGCTGAGATCGATGTGGGGGCCAGTTCATCCAGCATCCAACGGATGGCGTCGAAATAGTGCACCCCCCAATTGGCCACCTGGCTCGAATACGATTCCCACCAGCGAAACTTATACAGGGGGATGTTATCTTGTGCCGGGCGGTAGGGTCGCGGGCCCAGCCAAAGGTCCCAATCCAAGCCCTTGGGCGGTTTGGCCGGCTGATAATCACCCATACCGTGGGGATACATATTGCTCACGCGAAACGCGCGCGAGACAGTCACCTTGCCGATGCGGCCATCACGAATTTGCTCGTGCACTTTGCGATAGGTGTTAGAAGAACGCCGGTGGGTCCCCACCTGCACCACCCGATTGTTGCGCTTTTGCGCCTCCACCATCTTGCGCCCTTCGACAATGGTGATCGACGCGGG
>CAZEZQ010000594.1:4008-4445 GCA_964516245.1 uncultured bacterium
CACATACACATCCAGCATGGCATCGCAGGCCATAATCATCTGCACCGCATGCCAATGATCGGGCGTGGCGATAGAGACCGCATCCAGGTTTTTCTGTTCCAGCATTTTGCGAAAATCAACATACCGGGAGATATCTTTGCTCAACCCTTCGTTCATGTGCGGGATGCGACCGCCCAGGGTGTCCTGCAGGTGCTTCTCGATCATATCATTGTTGCGCTCGCGGTAGGGTTCATACACATCGCACAGAGCGGCCACATTCACATCCGGCTCTTTCATAAAACGGGTCAACAGCTGGGTGCCGCGGTTGCCGAGGCCGATAAATCCCACATTGATTTTCTCATTGGCCCCAATGGCGCGCGGTGAAGCCAGAGTATGCGCCGCCCCTGTTAATGCAGCGGTCATCAAGGTCGATTGTTTCAAACAGTTCCTGCGGCTGG
>CAZEZQ010000595.1:0-4432 GCA_964516245.1 uncultured bacterium
AGCTAAAACGTTTTTAAATTTCCTATCAATTGGGGTGAGTGGGTTGCCACTCACCCTTTTTTTTATCCCTAACAATATGAACCTAAACCGTTACAATAATAATGTTGATGAAATATTACAATCTACAATTTTCTGGGGAGGAAAATATGAAGAAAGGTTTTACTCTGATTGAATTGCTTATCGTGGTAGCGATTATCGGCATTTTGGCGGCGATCGCCGTGCCCAACTTTTTGAATGCCCAAATTCGCGCCAAAATCTCCCGTGCGGTTTCGGATATGAAAACCATCCAAACCGCTCTCGAAATGTACCGTTTGGATACCAACGGCTTTCCCCCTTGGCGAGATCCCATGTCGGGCGGCGATCAATGGCCGAACGAGAAACGCTACCAATGGTTGACTTCGCCAGTTGCCTATCTCAGTTCGATTCCCAAAGATCCCTTTGCTACGTTTACGAATCCGGACGATTTTGAACGATGGGGAACAGGTTATGATTATGTAAATACCTATGATGGCAGAATTGCTGGTTGGGGCCACGAATGGCGCATCAACAGCTGGGGCCCTGATGCCATCAACCACTGGGGCGGCGCCCGCGACGGCATCGGCAAATGCCCCAATGGCGAACCAAAGTTTCAATATCAGACATCGAATGGCTTAACCAGTCTAGGCGATATTGTTTGGGTTGGCGCCAAGGTAGAAGGCAATACCTGCGATATTCAGAATGGGGTTTGAACGTAATATTCATTTTTCTAATGTGAACGAAAAACCGGTCTTTATGGCCGGTTTTTTTATTATTTCATTTTTACAATAAACTTTTTGGTAATAAGATGCGTTTAAATGGACACTATGGAGTTCAATCACATTGGGGGATATATCATGCCAATGTCTAACCAAACCTTATTACTCATAGGAGTTGTATGTCTCTTTTGCTTTCAATGCGGGGAGACTACACCTCCTCCCCAGGGCCAGTTGGCAGGGACAATATTAAATAAAACTGTGAAACTCGATGGCACATGGAAAATCAATCACGATATGGCCGAACAGCACCCAGGGCCTGCGCAATATCCGGAAATGCAAATTGACGCCAGCAAGATCCCAAAAGTGAAGGTGACCACCGTTACAATCGAATGCGAGTTAGAAAACCTTACATCCGACCCCATTAACAATCCGCAATTTCAAATTTCGTTAGACAAACCCACTCAACCCAATGCGAAGCTCCAAGCAATTCATGTCCCCAAGATTGTGCCGGAAAAAGGCAAAATTACATTTAAGAAACATATTTATATTTCAAAGGGGCATGTGGATTTTGAAAAGGTGCGTTTGTATGACGAAGAGAAGATTGAGAAGAAATAAAATTGCATTTGGAGCCAACGTAGGGGCAGGCACGGAGGCCTGCCCCTACATTATTTTTCATTTCGATGGGTCAGACAGCGTGACCCATCCTACTTGACTACATTTCCATCGGCGTCGAGCAGCACGATTTCATCGTAGCCCAGCTCATCGAGGCTGGATTCGATTTGCTCGCGGTCGCCAACTACTACCCAGATTAACTGCTTTGGATGAATCACTTTTTTGGCTGCTTCGGCCAACTCCTCAGGATTCATTGCTTTGATTCGGTTGGCGTAAGTATCGTAGTAATCATCCTGAAAATCAAAGCGGATGATATCGCCCAGCGAGCCCGCCACTGCGCCCATGGTTTCCCACTGGCCCGCCAGTTTGAGAGTTTTGTTTTTCTTGGCTTTTTGGGTTTCTTCTTTGGTGGGCGGCTCTTCAGCGGTAATGGCCTTTAGTTCTTTTTCGATTTCTTCGATCGATTCTTTGGTCTTGTCTGACTGCACCGCCGCATAGGTGAAGAAGGGACGTTGGCCGCGGGCATCCAAAAAGATCGAGCGCGCGCCGTATGACCAATGTTTGTCTTCGCGCAGATTCATATTGATGCGCGAAGTGAATGATCCACCCAAAACGTGGTTCATGGTTTCAATGGCGATTTCGTTTGGATTGGCTTTGGGCGGGGCCACATGGCCGGCGATGATTACTGACTGTTTGGATTCGGGCCGGTCGATCAAATAGAGTTTGGAGGTAGAAGAGCGCTCAACCTTTTTTACGTTCTTTTGCGGCACATTACCGGTTTTCCATTGGGAGAAGGCTCTTTGAATCTTGGGCACAATCTCTTCTTTGCTGGTGTCGCCCACAATGACAAGAGTGGCGTTGTTCGGTTTGAACCAAGTTTCATGATACTTGACCAAATGATTGCGGGTGATTTGTTTCACCGATTCTTCGGTTCCCGAACCGGTGAAAGGGATGCTATAGGCATGGCCCTCTCCGTAGATTAGTTTGGGGAACACGCGATAGCCGATCATTTGCGGGGTGGATTTCTCTTGCTGGATCGAGGCGAGTTGGTTTTTGCGCCGCCGCTCCAACTCCATTTCGGGAAACTGAGGATTCAAAATCACATCGGTATAGATATCCAGCGCTTCATCCAAATTGGGTTTGAGCGTATTGAGCGCCACGTAGCACTGATCCATATTCGCGCCGGTAGAGAGGTCTACACCCAGAGTTACCAGTTCTTCGCTGATTTGAAGTGCATCCCGATTCTTGGTGCCTTCGTCCATCATATCTATGGTCATGCTGGCCACACCAGGCAATGTAGTCTGATCGGCGGCATAGCCCGCATCGATCAGCAAGCGCATTTGCACCACCGGAACCGACTTGCGCTGAGCCAGCACCAAGGTCATCCCGTTTTCGAGTTCGACCCGTTCAAACTCAGGGAACTTGGCTTCAGGAGGCTCATCAGTCTGTGGAATCTCGCTGCGGTCCACATCGGTTTCCATGGTTTGATAATTGGGATAAGGATGTACTTCAAGGATAAACTGTCCGTCTGACAACCATTTTTTCGCCGCTTCGTGCAATTGTTTTGGCGTGGCTTCTTTCACCCGGTTTAATGTCACTTTGTAATAGCCAGGGTCATCGGCATACACCTCATTGCTGGCCAGAATGTCTGACTTGCCGCCAAAACCGCCGATGCGTTCGATGCCGCGCACGAAGTCGGCAATGTATTGGGTTTTGACCCGTTTCAGTTCATCGGCTGTAGGTCCGTTTTTCAAAAATTTCGCCAATTCTTCATCGATGGAATTTTCGATCTCATCCAAACTTTGGCCGGGACGGGCCATCACCTGAACGCCGAAGAGCCCGGCGATTTCGAGCGAATAGGCGAATGAACTGACCGAAGTCGCCAATTGCTCGTCATAAACCAATCGTTTATACAAGCGCGACATTTTGCCAGTGCTGAGAATATCGCCCACCAGGCTCAGGTAATCGCCTTCTGCCGAGCCCCATTCGGGGATGTTCCAAATTTTCATCATCATGGCTTGCGGCACCCGGTCTTGGGCGACCACGCGGTGCGTGCCTTCGCGCTTGGCGATCCATTGTTCCTGCCGGTCAACCGCCGGGCCGGGGGCCACATCGCCGAAGTATTTCTCTACCTTGGCCTTTACTTCTTCTGCTTTTACATCACCCGCGATGGAAAGCACGGCATTGGCCGCGCCGTATTTTTCATCAAACCATTCTTTCACATCCTCCAAAGTTGCGGCGTTGAGGTCTTCTATCGAACCAATGGGCGTCCATGAATAGGGGTGGCCTTCGGGGAACACATTGGGAAAGATGAGTTCGGACACTTTGCCGTAGGGCTGGTTGAGGCCTTGTTTCTTTTCGTTAATGACCACGCCGCGCTGTTCTTCCAGCTTGTCTTGATCGACAGCCCCGAGCAAATGGCCCATGCGGTCTGACTCGGCCCACAACACAGGGTCCAAAGCAGATTTGGGCACGTTTTGGAAATAGTTGGTGCGGTCGAACGAAGTGGTGCCGTTCATATCGGTCGCGCCCAGGCGTTCGAGCAGTTGAAAGTAATCGTCGTTAAAATTTTCACTGCCGTTGAACATCAGGTGTTCGAAGAGATGGGCAAAACCGGTGCGGCCTGGTTTCTCGTCTTTGGAGCCCACATGGTACCAAACATTCACCGCCACAATCGGCGCTTTGCCGTCTTCGTGCACAATCAAGGTTAAGCCGTTATCAAGCACATATTTTTCGTAGGGGATATCGATTTCGATGTTGTCTAAACCCTGCGCGAAAGAAGTGGGTAAAAGGTTGAATGAAAATAAAAACAATGTGAGCAATAGCATTACGTACTTTTGGATCATTGTGGTTCTCCGTTTCGGAAATTTAGGGTTTCGGTATCAAGTATAAAATTTTATAGGGGATAGGCTAGCATGAGATTTATTGTATGGCAAAAAAATGGCAGGTGCGAATATCTTCCATCGTCAGATCTGGAAAATCTTCCAGAATCTCTTGTTCCGACAAGCCTAAAGCCAAACCAAAGATATTTGAAATTTTGTAAAAGTAGGGGCAGACCCCAGTGTCTGCCCCGAATGCTGATTTCA
>CAZEZQ010000596.1:0-4411 GCA_964516245.1 uncultured bacterium
GCGAACTGCGCCGCTGCCTGCGCGACGACGACGTCGAGGCCGTGGTGCTGCGCGTCGACTCGCGCGGCGGCGAGAGCCTGGCCAGCGAGCTGATCGCGCACGAGGTCGAGCGTCTGGCCGCCGTCAAGCCGGTGTTCATTCAGACGAAAAATTTCCACACGATCGATCACCACTGAAACAGGATTGTTGCTATTTCGTGAGGAGAGTTGAATGGCAGGAGTCACCTCAGCCGAAGTATCTGGTTCATAAAGCAAAACCAGGCGCCGCTCATTATCCACAAAACTCTTTGAGGTGGCTGGGATGTGGGTAGCGATTGATCCATCCAAATTATCCCCATTCCCGATGTTTCCTTTTAAGGCAATGAGAGCCACATTGGCATCTGGGCTATCGGCCCGCAGTGTCATGCGGATAAGCAATGGAGCCTGATTGGCTTGAATTGGCTCATTCGCAAACACAAATGCCACTTCGGTGGGATTCACTCGCATCGACAACCCCAATTGATCATTGGAGGAAGGAATAAAATTCGGTAAAAAGTTTCTTGTAGTCACCAGTCCCGGTTCGGCTGATTGAAAACCACCCGGAATCTCATTCCATCCGTTGGACCGCACCCCAGTTTGGTCAAATTCATAGATGCGGATCAGTTCCATGATTTCATCAGAGGGAGGGATGGTGGGGCTTGGAGTCGGTTGTGATATGGGAGTAGGGGTCGCTTGATCGAGAATAAATATATTCCCAGCAGTCACCATAGCATCTTGCAAACCACCAATATTCTTATCGGCTTGAATTAAGGTAGACTGGCCGGCATTGCTTGTGACTTGCCCATGAATCGTAAACAGAAGCCCTGAGCCTTGTATCGGCGATGGACCCAAGCCGTTGGCGTCTTTCCGCGCTCCTAGTAACGCAATCATACCGGGCTGTGAAAGATCAACCCGCAAGGTTGAAAATTCAGAAGCAATTCCATCTTGAAATTCGATTTCAGTGATTTCAGAAATAACAGCTGAATCAAAGATTAAGGCAAGTGTGAAATCCGCTACATTTTGAACATTCTCAACAAACACAGGAATTTCAAATGAAGCATTCGGCTCCACTTGATCCGCCCCAATCACAATCATGGTTTGGGCATTGGCGGGCAAGATATTAAAACCCAAAAGAAATAGAATCCAACCGGTCCATCGAAGTCGCAGCAAATATGTTCTCATGCTCACTCACAATCTCCTCATTTTGTCAACAAGAATCAATATATTATACGATATTTTAGTTTATTGCCATATAAACATAAACATTTTCTTAATTTCTTGTCTAACATAATCAGGTTTATCTAAAAGAATATGTGCTTCATGAGGAATGAAAATGAACTGGCAAACTTATCTTGACGCCAGTGTTAAGAAACAAAAAAACGGGGCGCGAAAGCGCCCCGTTTTCAACATTTCACTGATTCGAGAAGAATCCTCAGCTCCACGTCCGGTCCCACGACTGATCCTCATTCCATTGCTCGGTGGGTTCAAAGTATCCGCCTTCAGTGTGTTCTTTCACTACATCCTCGTTGAGTTCCACACCCAGGCCTGGCTTTTCCGGCACTTTGATAAAACCACGATCCAAAATCGGTTTATCGATTCCAGTGGCCAGATCTTCCCACCATTCGACATCGATCGAATGGTTTTCCAAGGCAATGAAGTTCTGGGTGGCGGCGGCGCAATGAATGTTCGCCATACAAGATACCGGAGTGCCAGCGAAGTGCATCAACATGCCCACACCCTTTTCTTCTGCGTAATCGCCGATTTTCTTGGTTTCGAGCAAACCGCCCGAGGTGGCCAAATCAGGATGAATGTAATCGACCGCATGCATGTCGCATAACTTGATGAATTCTTCTTTCAAATAAATATCTTCACCAGTTAGTGTGGGTACATCGCTGGCATCGGTGATTTGCTTGAGCAATTCAGGAAACTGCCAGGGGATCAAATCTTCCATAAACGCCAATTGATAAGGCTGCACCGCTTTAGACAGCCGAATGCAGCTGTTGACATCGATGTGCCCGAAGTGGTCCGCACCCAGAGGGATTTCATACCCGACTTTTTCACGCACGGCTGCAACAAATTCAGCCAACAATTCACACCCTTTTTCTGTGATTTGGATACCGGTGAATGGATGCATGGTCATACTGACATTTTCCAGATTGCCCGGTTTGGTAACCGTGCCGGGGATGTTTTCCACCAAGCGGATACCCAAATCCATTTTCAAATAGGTAAAACCCATATCCACGCGCTCTTTCAAGCGCTTGGCGTATATTTCAGGATCTCTGGATGTCGTCGTATCACAGTATATACGAATGTCGTCACGGTATTTGCCGCCCAGCATTTGATAGGCGGGCACACCATAGGCTTTGCCTGTCAGGTCCCACAACGCCATTTCAACAGCGCATACACCACCGCCAAGCCGTCCATGCCCGCCAAATTGTTTGATTCGTTTGAACAGCTTTTCAATGTTGCATGGATTTTCACCAAGAATGCGGCTTTTCAGCATGAGCGCATAGCGCGGATCGGCTCCGTCACGCACTTCGCCGAGACCGGAGATTCCCTGGTTCGTATCGATGCGAATAATCGGGCAACTCATGGGTGCGTCATCCACATGAGCGACACGCAGATCAGTAATCTTTAGATCGGTAGGGCTGGATGAGCGATTCACATTCTGCGCCGCAAAAGCAACTTCTTCTTCTGTGGCAAATGCCGTAAAACCGGCTGCAAGCGTCGCACCGCTAGCAAGCTTCATAAATGAACGCCGTTGTAATGCGCCCCCATCTTTTTTCATTATTTGCATAAGAAACTCCTCATTTCAGTATGTTATGAATTCATTGAATTATGAAATTCAGTGTATTCTAACGAAATTCTTTTCATTGGGATAGGATTCTTTGCCGGTTTGCTCTGATAATTGATTGGAATAATTCCAGATTCTCTCTCATTTTGGTACTTGCAATTTACAAAAATATCATTGTGGTCATTGTGGTCCTTTAACATTCCAACACAAAAAGCTTGACAACAATTCAATTTCTACCCGCGTTATGAAAATCATTTTGTGAGACAGAAAGGGCTTCGGGCATAGGATGTGCCTGAAATCGCGGCAGAGTTTTGGTGTAAACATACAAGAAATACATCAATACAGTAGCAAGCAGCATCAACCCGGCAATCGTGTAAAAAGTAACTTGAAAACCGTATGACCGGTACAAAGCGTAACCGGCCAGTGGTGCAAAAACGCCGCGCAGGCCCGTATTGCAAGAGTGAATCATGGTGTAGGCAGGGGCATCGCGTTCGTCACAAAAATACAAAGGCCCAAGCAGCCAATTGAGTTCCCCTCCAGCCATCAGAATTCCAAAGAGGCCTGAAGCGAAAAAGATCAACGTCATGTCCCACGCCCAGGCATGCAGCAACGGGTGAAACATCCACAATAGTGTCATGATCGCCCGCATGCGCATTGGGTTGGGATTGCGGTCCATATACTTGCCCCACCATTTCAAAGTCATAAAACATACCACATTATTGATGATGCCTTCAATCAAGGCAATTTGGATGTATTCGGCTTGCAGTTCATCCACGATATACAACACATAAATGGGCAGGCCCATCAAATTGGCGAATCCGGCGATGAAAAAAATGATTTGGTAGGTGGAATAAACATGATCGGTTTTGAGAATGTGGCCCAAACGCCGCAAGGGGACAATGGAGGTCCAAATTTCCAAGCCCTTTGGCTGGCGTTCGCGAATATTCATAAACAGAAAAGTTCCGCAAACCCCCAATATCCCTGCAACTGGAAAAATCAATCGGTAAAAGGTGCTGTCATACCACAATAGTGAGCCTGAAAGCAGAGCGGCGCCTATCGAAATCATCAACGATGTTGACTTCACATGGCTGTAAATGGTTCCCCGGTGCGAGTCGGGATAGTTGCTTTTTAAAATGGAAGCATGCATGGGCAAATACATGCGCAAGAGAAATAGGGCGGCGGAAGAAAACAGGGTAAACAAAAAGGGGTCTGTCACAAACGCCAACACCACAAACAAAAACTTGGCCGGGACGGTGGTGAAAAGGATAAACGATTTTTTGCTGCGAACGCGAAAAAGATGGGGGAGCAAAAATGAGAAAAACATCCCCAAATGAAGAAAAAAGTAAATCAGCGCCAGTTGAAATTCCGAGACCTCGACCGTTTTGCGCGCCACGAATTTCAACAAATGATAGGCGGCCCCGTTGAATACGCCGTCAAGAATCATGAAGCGCATATCCCAGTAGTAGGTCGGCCAGGCTCGTTTGGGGATGGTGTGTATGAATGCCATGAAGTAAATCCCTAATTGATTATATTTGAAATTTACCAAAAGAATTTGCTTTCTCATTCCTCCCCCAATGAAATGGGGGAGGTTAGGAGGGGG
>CAZEZQ010000597.1:0-4410 GCA_964516245.1 uncultured bacterium
TTTTTTGAAAGACTGTATTGTCTGTACCGCATGTGTTGCATTTGCCGTTTTTCTATTGATCATCACTTTCTATAAAGCGGAACCCTTTTTCTTTGCTCAGGGGATCAGCGTATGGCCGACATTGTTGCTGCGGCTTGGGGTGTTTTTTTGCTGCATGTATTTTCTGGTAAAAACTTATGAAGACCTAAGAAATAATGCTAATATGATCGAAGACCGATTTCTCCAGATCAACAACGAGGAATCTTTGAACTCAAGCCTATACCCCAAATGGATACAACACCGCAATATCGAAAAATTGTCATTTTATGAAATTACAATCGTTCTGACTATCATTTATTTTGTTTTGGCGTTGGTTTGCAACAGCATCATCGGCATGCCGCTCAATCCGACACGGGGGGCCATGACATTCTTGTTGAATTTTCTCATTATCCTCTTATCTGTGCCTTCGTTGGTTTGTTTGATTTTTTATGTGATCGGTGCCAATTTTTCGATGAAACGGTTCTTGGATGAAATTTCAAACCGGCTCGATTCGTATCAGCCTGATTCCGGCTCCTCCACATTGCGCACGCTCTTAGACCCCAAGGCATCTTCTCAAGAAAGGCCGGCTTTTTTCCAAAACAATTTTCTCAACAATGCTTTGTTGTCTGATTCATGGCATCTGGTTCGATTGATTGGCAATCGCACTCACGAATTTGACAAGTTGATTTATTATCCATTTTTTGCAATTTTATTAATGATCGTTTCGCGGCATCGTATCTTTGACAATTGGCATTTGCCCATGTTGATTGTAGGGATCATCATCTTTTTTGTGTTTTTGCTGGTGTATTCACTTTGGTCGCTTCGCAGAAAGGCTCGAATCATACGCAACAAAATCATCGTGTATTTGAATGAGGAAAAATTGAAAGAAGCCAGCAAAGAAAGCAACCAAGTGGAACTCTATCAAACCACCATTGATTCGATTCGCAACATTCGGCAAGGGGCGTTTAGTTCATTTGCTGAAAACCCCATTCTCGGGGCTTCAATACTGCCAATCGGGGGGATCAGTTCCATACCCATTATGGAATCGCTTGCGCGCTTTATTTCTTCGTGAATACGTACAAGCCATGAAAGACTATCCGGTGAAAAGTCAATCTTTGGAGCGCAGGCGTCCTCGCCTGCATCTTCATATAGTGCAGGCGAGGACGCCTGCGCTCCAAGATATTGTAATACAAATTGTGCTGGTTTGTACTTTTTGCCGAAACGTCATTATGGTTACTTCTTCACCCGCAGCGTACTACCGGTCATCTCTTCCGGTTTGTCGATGCCAAGCACATCCAAAATGGTGGGAGAGATATCGGCCAATATGCCATCACGCAAGGTGTAATCTTTGGCATCTTCACCCACGTATATCAAATTCACCAAATTGGTAGTGTGGGCGGTGTGGACGTTGTTATTTTCATCCAGCATTTTTTCGGCGTTGCCATGGTCAGCGGTGATGATGGCTGCGCCGTTGTGTTTTTGAATGGCCTCCACCACCTTGCCCACGCATTCATCCACGGTTTCGCAGGCTTTCACGGCGGCGTCGAAATCGCCGGTGTGGCCCACCATATCGGGGTTGGCGTAATTGAGGATGATCACCCCATATTTCTGCTGATTGATGCGAGAGATCACCTCATCGGTCAGTTCATACGCGCTCATTTCGGGCTTAAGGTCGTAGGTGGCGACTTTAGGGGAGGGGATGAGTTTGCGTTCTTCGTTTTCATAGGGTTGCTCGACACCACCGTTGAAGAAAAAGGTGACATGAGCGTATTTCTCGGTTTCGGCGGTTCGCAGTTGATGGATTTCATGCTGCTGCAACACATCGCCGAGAATGTTTTTCATGATTACGGGTGGATAGGCCACCGGCAAGGGGAAGGTCTTGTCGTATTGGGTCATGCACAGGTAGTGCAAATCAAGTTTCTTTTCGCGTTCGAAACCATCAAAATCTTCGAGCACCAATGCCCGTGTGATTTGCCGGGCGCGGTCACCGCGAAAGTTGAAGAAAAACACCCCATCGCCGTCGTTCATAAACGGTTGGCCAGGTGCTTTCCCGCCCATCACTGTAGGGGGGATGAATTCATCGGTCTTCTCTTTCGCGTACCAATCTTTCAGAGTTGCAGATGGATGTTTGGTGGAATAATTATCACTTTGGCCATACACCATGGCATCGTAAGCTTGTTTGATGCGTTCCCAACGGTTGTCGCGGTCCATAGCATAATAGCGGCCGATGATGGTCACGATTTGCCCGATGCCCAATTCAGTGATTTTGTCTTGAACCTGCTGGAGGTAGGCTGCACCCCCGGTGGGCGAAGTGTCGCGGCCATCCATAAAAGCATGAATGTACACCTTATCGAGCCCGAAGTCTTTGGCGTATTCCAAAATGCCGAACAGATGGTTGAGATGCGAATGCACTCCCCCATCCGAGCATAGGCCCAAAAGATGCAAAGTCGATGAGTTTTGTTTCACGTGATTGAAAAGATCGTTGACCTTTTCATTCTTCCGAAAAGAACCGTCTTTCATCGATAGATTGATACGGGTTAACTCTTGATAGACGATGCGGCCCGCGCCGATGTTGAGGTGGCCCACTTCAGAGTTGCCCATTTGGCCTTCGGGCAAACCTACCGATTCACCGGAAGCAATGATCTTGGAATAAGGATAATTTTTTAAGAGTTCGTCATTAACGGGGGTTTTGGCTTTGACGACTGCGTTGCCTTCCACGCGTTCCTGCTCGCCCCAGCCGTCACGAATAATCAAAATGAAGGGTTTGTACATATTCTGTTCACCTTAAGTTGCTGTAATATAACCATTACGATAAATGTACCATCGCCTACCGCGATTTGAAAGGAGTTTCAAGTACACGATACTTATGGCCAAACCATCGATCACCATCCCCAAACGATCTGTTGAGAAGGATGTTCTTCCCAATGGAACCACCTTTCTTTATGCGCCCAATCCATACAACCAAATTGTGGCGGTTCGCATTGTTTCCCGCCTGGCTTCTCGCCACGAACCCCAGCTTAAGGCGGGCATGGCCAATTTGTGTATGCGGTTGATTTCTTCAGGCACCACTACAAGTACCGAAGAAGAAATCGCCGATCGCTTGGAGCAACACGGGGCTCATTTCAAAGCCGAATCGGGCAAAGATTGGAGCTCGATAAGCTTGCTGAGCACGACAGAAAACCTGCGTGAAGACCTGAGCGTGGTGATGGAACTGCTGCATTCGCCTACGTTCCCTAGCGAAAAACTCACACGGGACCGTGAGACCGTGCGTATGAGTATCATGGAGCAGGAAGACTCGCGCCTTACCTTTACCTTGCGCCGGTTTCGCCAGGAATATTTCGGCTCGTATCCTTACGCCTGGCCCAGCATCGGTTTGGTGGATACGCTCGATGCCATCAAACGCGACGATTTGGCCGAGTTTGCCCATAACGCTTTTGATCCTTCTCAATTGGTGGTCTCAGTGGTAGGCGGCAGTGAAGATAGACAAGTGCAATCGATAATTCGTGATGCGTTTGCGCAGCGGGTTGGGCGTGCCAATTTGTCGATTCCCGATGATGTTTCATCTCAATCAGCCATCTCAGAAAAGCGCGAATTTATCGAACATCGTGAGTCTGAAGCGGAATATATTGTGATCGGGTATCCCGGTGAAGGTTTGCAAAATTCAGCCGCCCCTGCGTTGCGCATCATCAATGCGGTGCTGGGCGGATCGATGGATTCACGCTTGTTTCGCGAGGTGCGTGACAAACGCGGGTTGTGTTACCAAGTGGGCAGCGCTTATAACCCGCAACTGGATCATTCTCCCGTGATGGCGTATGTGGTTACAACCCCGCCCAATCGAAATGAAGCCGTCCAATGTTGTGAAGCAGAATTTGATACATTGAAAGCAGAACCGGTTTCAGAAGAAGAATTGAACCGGGTGAAAACGTATGTTACCGGAGGTTACGTAATGTCGATGGAAAGCAACATGGGCCAGGCCGCCCGTTATGCCACCTATGAAACCGCAGGTCTGGGGTGGGACTATACCAACAAACTGCCGGATGAGCTGAATGCGGTTACCGCAGAAGATATCATGAAAACGGCGCAACGGTTTTTTACACACCGGTTGTTAACGATTACAGCACCAAAAGGTGAATGATTGTTTGAAATAAGCACCGAACAAAATGGTTATTTTAATGCGGCGTAACTGGCCAGTCATATAAAGTGAACTATAAAAAAATTGAATCGTCTTTTCATTCCTCCCCCAATGAAATGGCTGGTTTTTACCCACAAATTGTGCACTTGGTATTCCCCCCCTTATTAAGGGGGGTTAGGGGGGATCTGGCTTTTCTTATTTCGCCGAATCCCCCCAGCCCCTGCGGTGCTTACCCCCCTTAATAAGGGGGGCAAAAAACG
>CAZEZQ010000598.1:0-4402 GCA_964516245.1 uncultured bacterium
GATTTTTTCTGTACCGCCTTCTTCGTAAACATTTTGCTGATCGCTCCAGGTTTGTCCGTTGTCGGTGCTGCGGCGCAGCATAAGATCGATATCTCCATGATCACTACCGCTCGTTTTGCGCCCTTCACAAAAGGCCAAAATACTCCCTTTTTTGGATACCAGCAGGGCAGGGATACGATAAGTGTGATAGCCATTTTCACCCGAAACATAAATGTCCTGCTGCTCGAATTGCATGCGTTTTGCCATCCGGTCAAGTTCACTTACTTTGAAACGCACACTGGCGATCAAAGGCGGTTTCCCTTCATACAAATGGCAATACGTCGTGGCAGCAAAAGTGCCATCCGGCAAGAGTTCCAAACCTGCATATCCCGTGTCTGCCCCTTTTTTATTATCCAAAAGGCGCACGCGGTATTGGCCTTCCCGTCCGTTTATGATGTCATCATACGTTCCAACCCACGCAACAAAATCACCATGCGTGGGAGTCTCATGGGCCATGTCACGAAAAGTGGCTGCCAACCGGCCATCCGGGGCATACCGCAACACATGCCGGTCACCAGTTAATGCGCCAGGCAGTTGTTTTGGTTTTGACCAGGTTTCTCCTTCATCGTTGGAGACACAATAAAACGAATTCAATCTTCGGCTGTTTTCACGCAACAGCATCAACAATTGATCCCCATCCGGTGAACGAATCACTCCCGGCTCGCAGAGATCGGCTGCTGGATGGCTGGTGACTTTTTCTGGATCGCTCCAAGTTAGTCCACCATCGTTCGAACGGGTCAAGTAAACGATAAACTTGTCCCGCTCACCTTGGTTGTGAAGAAAGCGTCCATCGTCATGAAAGAATGCGAGATATTGTCCGTCTTTGCGCCGAATTACCGAGGCCATCGCCACGATGCCCCCAAAATCACCAATCGGTTTTAATGGAGTCCAGGTGTGTCCATCATCTTCAGAAACCGCCATGCGAATGGGATAAAGTCCGGAAAAGAGAATCAATCTTTTTTCGCCCTGCTGATCTACAACACGATGAATCGTTGGCGTTTCTTTGGAAGTCGACCAATTCTCCGGCACCGGCAAGCGGTCCGGCCAGGTTTTTCCACCGTCCGTGCTGCGCTTCATCACAATAGCGCCTTTGCCATGGCCTTGGGGGTAAACCGCAATCATGGTTTGCTTGTCTTCCAATAGCACTGTAGTGGGATGGCCCAAATACTGTCCTTCCTCTTGATCGACAATCACTTGGCGATGCTCCTGATTGGCAAGATCGATCATGGGGATCGTGAATCCTTTGGACTTGGATTCGATGGGATCAATCAATGTTCCACGTATAGAAAACTCATAGAGTTGCATAGTGCTTCGCCAAGGGCGAAATCCCACCTGTCCGATTAGCTCTTTTGGAGATTCCATTGTATGCACAGTTTGGCCATCGATTTGGAATGAAATAGTTTGATCTTCCCGTATCATCTCAAAGGTGAATGGAACACCTTCTTCAATTGGCATAGAAGCGATAGAACGTGTTGGTCCACCAAAAAAAGAGCCTTCTACAAATGGCTTGCCACTATTACTTGAAAAGCCAAAGTTGCTGCTGATATCACCCACGACAAATGAAGCAGCACTCCCTCTCAGATTCTGAATGGCGAGTTTGGCGTGAATATGAAAATGGCCCGGTGCTATAGATTGCTCGCTCAACAAATATGCTTGGCCTGACTTCTGCAAGTAACCATTTTTTTGTTGCCATTCACCGCCTTGTTGTTCCACGTCTTTTGCAATTCCCTCTTCTACGCAAACCAGTTTCTCCCCATAACTGATTTGTGAAACAATGGATAAGATGGCCGTCAGTGTGAATAGAATGAATCTTTGTATCATGATAGCTCCCCATGAAAAGTGAAATTTGTGGTTGTGGCATTATAGGGAAATTTAACAAAATTCAAAACAAGAAATTATTTGTCGAATCATCAAATAAAGTAAATTAGACATCGATTATGGATAGTAATCGTTTTATTAAAAATTTGTTTTTCCCCAATAATACTAATAAAAATTGGTGTCACGATTACAACAAAAAAGAATATTAAAATATTATTTTGTAATCAAATATGGTAAAAGATACATCAGATTAATTAAAGACAAGTTTCCCAGATGCTTCTATTATAAAAAATCATCCAAAGAATATTACCTACATGAAAACAAAATCTTATATCGGGGAGAAAGTGGCAATGAAACGATTTGAACATTACCTACTCATTTGTCTAGCCGGAATATGTTTCGCAAACGTTGCACTGGCTCAAGAGGAACCTATTCAAGTGGTTCAAAACGGTGTTCTTAATGAAGAAGTCGCCGATATTGTTGGTGAACCCTGGCAGGAAGCGGATGGGTTTCTTGAACAACAGGGAACCGACCAATTTTTATGGGCGCAGCCAGTGATCGGTCCAGGTGATTTTCATGTTACCGTAGAGTTGAAACTGCAGGAAATGTTCAACGACGAAGGCCGGGGAGCAGCCGCATCATTTGCCATCAATGACATGCTTCAGGCCGAAGGAGTCAATGGCAGCAACTTCGGCTTTGTTGGTGGTGGCGGTGAACTTTTTGCTGAAGGCAACTTCTTCCCTGATTTTATAACTATCATGGAAGAAACGCCAATTCAAGAAGATACGTTGTTCCAATTGGAGTTCATTCGCGAAGGCGATACCTATCGCTTTCTCTTGGATGGTGAAGAAATTCTCTCTTTACCCACACCTGAAGAAATTGGCGATCCAGTATTCCGCAGCGGATTTTTCAGAGTTGGGTTGCGCCCCTGGCGAAGTTTGATGCAAGTCCAAACATTCACCATCAACTCCGGCGCCGCGACATTTGATCCTATCGAAGAGAGAATCCCGTTTATTGAGAGTGGTGTTTCACAAAACGCGGTTGAAGTCGGCTTGCCCTGGGTAGAAGCCGATGGCAGTTTGGAAAATTTCGATCCCGGTAATTTTATATTTGGAGACCGCCCCATATTCGGTTCAGATTACAGAGTCTCAGCCCGTCTGGCAATGGAAGACATTGAAGGCAGCGCGGCATCTTTCAACATCAACGGTGATAACAATCTAGGTTTTTCCGGTGGTTCTGGGACGATGTTCACAGAAGGGCCGTTTTTTGAGGGTGCGCCCAGTTTGGAAATTGAACCCCCAATTGAACCCAACACCTTCTTTGATTTTGAAATGATCAGCCAGGATAACAAACTGCGCTTTTTAATCGACGGGCAGGAAATACTGGCTTTAGATCAACCGGGTGAATTTGTGGGCTTTGTTGGCTTTCGTCCCTGGCGCAGTGTGATGCGCATTTCTGACTTTGTAGTTGAACCCTTGGCGGAAGAAGTTATCGTCCCACCCGATACCGTGCGAACCATGCCGAATAACCGGCCTGCAGTGTATCGTCAAGGTGAAACCATCCAAGGAGTACAACTTATCGCGACGGTTTCAGAAGGCCAAACCAGTAACGCCGTAATTACAGAAACGCTCCCAGAAGGGTGGATTGCAGACAATCTGAGTCAAACAAACGGTACGGCCGAATTTAGTAATGGCCAACTCACTTGGCATCTCTCCGACGCCCAAGGAACAGTTGAATTAACCTACGATTTGGTTGTGCCCTCCGATTCAGTATCGACACGGGCGAGTTTCGAAGGCACTGTCGATACCGAAGGAGTGGATGGCCGTGTTACTGGTTTTTCGGAATTGTTCTTAGCGGCCAATCCAAACGAAGAAATTTTCATCGTCCAAGATGGCCAAATGACTGAATTAGCCGAGGTCATTGGTGAACCTTGGTCTG
Organism: uncultured bacterium; assembly: GCA_964516245.1. GTDB lineage: Bacteria > Hinthialibacterota > Hinthialibacteria > Hinthialibacterales > Hinthialibacteraceae > CAZEZQ01. The sequence continues at coordinate 3,796 of CAZEZQ010000598.1, forward strand.
AAGTGGATGGCGCATTGGAACGCACCGGTACTGGCAACTTTTTGTTAAGCGACATCGCTATTGCCGATGTGAATTATGAAATCGCAGCCGATCTAACACTTTTTGGTTTGGGTGGAACAGCGGTTTCCATCAATCTGCGGAGAGTCCCAGACGGCGCGCAAAGCAATTTTGGTTTTGAAGGCGGAAGCGGTACCTTCTTTGTAGAAGGGCCCTTTTTCGATACCGGTCCAAGTTTCGATAGCACCACTATTGAAGAAGGCGTTCCTTTCACATTTCAAATGGTTCGCGAAGGTGGAAGCGTTGATTTTATGATGGACGAGCAGGTGATCCATACCGAACCACAAGAACCGGGCGAAGCCTTTCGTGTCGGTTTGCGGCCCTGGCGCAGCCGTATGCAAGTCACCAACTTTGTGATTCGTACGATGGAAGAAACCCCAGTCAACAATTGGTACTTCTATTAACGGCAAAACAGTTATATTTCTTTTATGGAAAACTGAGTGTATACAAAGTTCTTCCCCAGCTATTGTGTCTGAACTTTACCCACAAGATTCATTGTGGTCGCAATATTTCCTCCCCTAGATTGGGGAGGGTTAGGGTGGGGTTGAGA
>CAZEZQ010000599.1:0-741 GCA_964516245.1 uncultured bacterium
CTGGCATGCCCTGCCCATGATCGAAGCAGTCCAAGCCGGACACCATGTGTTTTGCGAAAAGCCAGTTAGTGTCGATGTGGTAGAAGGCCAGGCCATGCTCGCTGCCGCGCGCAAATACAACCGCGTGGTGCAAATCAACACCGAACGCCGCAGCACCCCCCATCTCATCGAAGCCCGCGACCGTGTTATCCGCGAAGGCAAACTGGGCACCATCGGACACATTGAATGCTATTGCTATTATCACATGCGGGCGCGAGCCAATCCCGAGCCCACCACCCCGCCCGAACATTTTGACTATGAATTCTGGGCTGGACCCGCGCCGAAGATCCCTTACGTCCCCCTCGTGCACCCTCGACGCTGGCGCGCGTTTATGGAATACAGCAATGGCATTATGGGCGATATGTGCGTGCATATGTACGATATGGTGCGCTGGATGCTTGAACTCGGCTGGCCCAAACGCATCAGCTCCTCCGGCGGCATTCTGGTGCAAAAAGACAGCATCGCCACCACCCCCGACACTCAAACAGCCACCTTTGAACATGACGGCCTGAACGTGGTGTGGAACCATCGCAGCTGGGGCCATCCCGCCGACCCCGATTACCCCTGGGGCGCCACCATTTACGGCGACAAAGGAACCTTAAAACTCAGCGTGCACAAATACGAGTTCATCCCCCGCGGCGGTGGCGAACCTTTATCTGGCAAAGCTCTCTACGAATACGATAAATATCCCGAAGACGAAAC
>CAZEZQ010000599.1:751-4401 GCA_964516245.1 uncultured bacterium
CGCCTCCGCCCTGCGCCGCCATTGGCAAGACTTTCTCAAAGCCATCGAAACAGGCGGCAAGCCGGTGTCCGATATCGAAGAGGGCTATATCTCCAGCGCCAGCTGCATCCTCGCCAACCTCGCCATGAAAACCGGACGCACTTTGGAGTGGGACGCGGAAAAAGGCCGTGTCGTCGGCGACGAAGAAGCCAATCAGCTTCTACAACGCCCCTACCGCGGCCCCTGGACCCACCCCACCCCCAAAACCGTATGACATGATAACCCGTAGGGTGGGCTTCAGCCCACCAACAAACACTACGCTAATCCCATCACCTACAAAATCACCCTTTACTCCTCCCCCAACTTTGGGGGAGGCTGGGAGGGGGTTGTGGGCAATGATCGTCCTTATTTCAAACATGCTCAACCCCACCTTACCCCTCCCCAATCTTGGTAAGGGAATGTTGCTCCCACCGAGATAGACTGATTGAAACAATCCAATATTATTTGTATGCAAACAATATGATATACAAGCCTTTCGTATGCTAGGACCGAATGGAAATCCCACTTTTCAAGGCTGGGCTCAGCTATCAGTTCATCGAAAAAGAGTTTATAATGAGTGTAATAACGTTTGTGATATGATTTAATAGTGGAGATTATTATCATGGCCAATTATATAGATAATAGTATCGAAAGAGTAAAACGTGTCTTTGGCGGTGAATTTACAGAAGAAGAAGAAGCCAACTTAAGGCGCATTCAAAATATTTTTCAGCAAGTTATTGAATCACACAGCGGATTTAATGAATCTGTAAAAGAAACTGTGAGGATACTCAAAGAAATTGTTCAATCAGAATTTGATGAAAGAAAAAGAGAAAATACCGATATGTTAAGTTTTTTGAGAACTTGTTCTCAAAATAAATCTCTTATATCGAACAATGGTAAAAATTTAACCAAAAAGGAGGAGGAATTTTCAAAAGATATTATAGCAGCTATTGATTTTGTTATTCGAAATGGCATTGGTTATGGTCTTATTATAAACGTATTATGTCATGATATGAAGGAAATCTTAATCGTAGGCGAATTGGATAATGCAGATTATTCTCCAAAGGTTTCTGGTTGGGCTCAATATGATGTTGAAAATATTGGTGATCCTGAAGAGCCGGAGATGTAATGAATGAATATTAAACGTGGTCAGATTTATTATGTATGCCTTGATCCTGTTTTTGGTAGAGAGATCGGTGGTTTTAAAATGAGACCGGTTATAGTTCTATCCATAAACGATATAAATGCAAAAACACGTTTAGTTACAGTTGTTCCAGGTACAGATGCAGAACATAATAAAATACCAAGGCCAAATATCGTAAAGGTGGAACCAGATGAATACAATAATCTAAAAAAAGCTACAAATTTTGAATGTCATCAAATTAGGGCAATAGAAAAAGGAAGATTCACACAAAATGCAAAAGGTAAAATCCCGCGTGAAACTTTAGATCAAATAGTAAATGCCATCTGTTATACTCTCGGGATGATTGTATAAATTAGGTAATGAATTAAATGTATATTGGTAATTATAAACTCACTTGTCACATCTCTCGTATTACCGCACACAATTGCTCGGAGGATTTTTCTTTGGGCATGTAGTGGGTGGCGCCGGCTTCGAACATGGCGTTGCGGGTGGCGAGGTCGTTGTTGACCGATAAGCCAATGATTTTTGTTTTGGGAAATTCGTTTAGGATCAATCGTGTGGTTTCAATCCCATCCATGCCAGGCATATTGACATCCATGACCACGATGTCGGGTTGAAAATTTCGTACAAATTGAAGGGCATCATAACCATTGGCGGCTTCGCCGGCAATCTGGAAATCTTCTTCCTCTTCCAGAAGGGTCACGATACCTTCCCGAACCATGTCGTGATCGTCGACTACAATGATACGTTTCGTGGTACTGGCAAACATTTGGGATTCCTCCTCTTTCTCTTCAAAAACGTCCTCTGTCGAAAATTCGTCTCCACCCATCGATTCTTGAGACTCCGTCATGGGAGAATAGATCTTGATATGAAACCCTTTGCCCGGTTTGGTGTCAAATTTCACCTGGCAGCCCATCAGTTCCAAACGCTGTTTCAAACTCTGCAATCCAAAATGGTCGGCTGTTTGTTCTGATTCTTTCAATTTCTCCGGGTCGCAGCCCTTGCCGTAATCATCTATGCGCACCAGCAAGCGGTTGGTGGCCAATTCGTTTATCAAAACATAAGCGGTGGAAGTCTCGGCGTGTTTTTGCACATTGAGCAGCGCTTCGCGTATGGCTTCAAACAAATAATATTTTTGCTTCTCACGAATTTGGTTGGATTCTGGGCACAAATTGCACTTCACAATGATGCCGTAATTATCTTCCACCCAATTGGCCAGCCACTCGATGGCTTTTGTGAACGTAGAATGCGACAATAAAGGAGGTGAGAGTTCTACCGAAATCTTGCGCGCTTCTTGGACCGCCTGCTCCAAATTTTCAGTCAAATCTTGCACCATCTGCCTAACATGTTCTTCTTTGGAGCGTTTGAGAATTCGGTTGGCTTTGATGTTCGCCCCAATGAGTATTTGCTGCAGCCCGCCATGAATATTCTCCGCCAACCGGCGGCGGATATCCTGTTCGTGTTGGCTCAACATTTGTGAGGCCTTTTTCAGCTTTTGCTTTTGTTCGTTTAAGGCGCGGGTTCGGTGTTGCACCTCCACTTCCAAAGATTCGTTTTGTTCGTCCAAATCGATTTGAACGTTTTTTAATTGGGTGATATCTTCAACCGTACAAAGTACGTATTGGGTTCCTTTCGATTCAGACGAAAGGGGGATCCAACAAAGGTTCCACCAAAAAGTTCTTTTTCGGTGGTTGAAAGGTTTTCCCTCCCATTCGGTGTTTAAAATGGGCTGGTTGTTTTGAAAAACATTGTGGCACATTGAATTAATATCATCGGCTCGATCCGGACAAAACTCATGAGCCTGTTTTCCATAGAAATCCTTTTTGGAATGGCCACTAATTTTGGCCAATTTGTGGTTGGCATAGACAATACGAAGCTCGCGATCCAGAATGCAGGCCCCGATAGGAAGATAATCTAGGATTAATTCAAACGGGAAATCTTTTGGTTGAATGTTGTCAGAAAAAGTAATAGACATTGGTTGAAAGTTTCACTCCGAATCAAGTAGACTTTTTAAGACGATTCGGCAAAAAGTCTTTTTTTGGAGCGCAGGCGTCCTCGCCTGCAACAACATACAGCACAAATTGGATGTCTGCGTTGCTATATATTATGTGGTTGATTTCTGGATCAGACTTTTTGCCGGATCTTCTTTAATATTCACAAATATTGTCAAACATGAATTGATGGCTGCTCCAAATCTGATTCTCACCCCTTGTCAAGAGGGGCTAGGGACGTCCGAACCCATCATTTCAACTTTGAAGGACTAACCAAAAATATTCGAAATTTTATAAAATTAATATCCATTAGGGAGGGCGAATCTCCTGATGAGCCAGTTCCACCCACTACCTTCGATTCACCAATCGAGGCTCGGCGGGAGCACGCCACGGCGCATTTTCAACCTCGCCCTCCCTATAAACTCATTACCCATTGATTTTATTTAACTTGAGAATCAACGAGACAATTTCTCAGAATTTGCATGTTAGAATCTACT
>CAZEZQ010000600.1:0-4392 GCA_964516245.1 uncultured bacterium
GTTACCGTGTTGTGGATGGAGGGGTAATTGTCGATATGAGCCTGAGTGGTAGTGAAACAACAAAAGATCGTCAACAAGAAACATAAAAAAAATAATGGAAATCGAATCATATTCACCTTCCTTAGCGATATGTTTGAAATGATGATATGTACCTTGGTGTGAGTGTTTAGAATACCATAATCGCAAAACTTCAGAAAGTCGATGTAGCAAAATGATGAGAACAAAAAATAAACTCTTTTCTTATAAGAATTTAACATTTCGGTGGAATTTCGGCAGTAATAGTGGTATTTTGTAATACAGATATCATAACAACTATTTGAATTGAGAGGCGGGGATTCAAATTCGTGGTACGCAGAAGCAGTGCAACCAGCAAAGAACTGAAAGGCAAACTCATTGCTGTGGAGGGCCTGGACGGCTCCGGCAAATCGACGCAAGTCTATTTGTTAAAGCGCTGGTTTGAATTATCCAATCTAAAAATTTTCTTCACTGAATGGAGTTCATCCCTTCTGGTCAAAAAAGCCACCACCAAAGGCAAAAAACAACATCTTCTCACCCCGACCACCTTCAGCCTGATTCATTGCACCGATTTTGCCGACCGCTACGAGCGCCAGATTCTTCCACTGCTGCAGGCAGGATACATCGTCCTATGTGATCGTTATATTTTTACCGCTTTGGCTCGGGACGCGGTTCGTGGTTGTGACCGAACCTGGCTGCGCCGCTTGTATAGTTTCGCCGTTCTCCCCGATATCACTTTTCTTTTTTCCGTCCCCCTCGATACTGCCCAGCAGCGACTTCGCACGGGTATGCCTCACTTCACCTATCACGATTCTGGAATGGACCTGCAATTTTCGGATGAATCGGAAGATGACTTCTCCCGTTTTCAAGAGAGCATTCAAGAAGAATACAAAATGCTGATGAATGAATTCGATATCAACATCGTCGACGGTGAAAAAAGCATCAACCAATTGCAAGAAGAACTGCGTGAGATGGTAATGGCCAAAATCGACTTAAGTGTCTTTCGGCGAAGGAGCAGGCCATGAGAACCGGCAAAATGTCCAAGAAAAATGGATTTTACGGACCCGGCCTTTCGGATGTAGACGTCAACGAACTCAGTGGCCGTTTCATTGTTATTGAAGGGGCGGATGGTTCTGGGCGCTCCACGCAAATCAGCATGATTAAGGATTTTCTCGAAGCCGAAGGCCATGCCGTAATTAATGTAGGGCTGCGCCGTTCGACCTTGGTTAGCCAGGAACTCGAACGGGCCAAACGCGGCAACATTTTAGGCAAACGAACCCTCAGCCTATTTTACGCCACCGACTTTGCCGACCAACTTGAAAACCGCATGATCCCCGCATTACGCGCCGGTTTTGTGGTATTGGCCGACCGTTACATCTACACCCTGATGGCGCGCGATGTCGTGCGGAAAATGGAACGCCGCTGGGTTGAGTCGCTCTACGGCATCGCCCTGATCCCCGACGCCGTGTTTTATCTAAAAGTCAGCCCCGAAAATCTCATCGAGCGCAATTTTCAAAAAAGCGAAACCTTGGATTATTGGGAATCGGGCATGGATCTTGGCCTCTCGACTGACATGTTTGAAAGTTTCTTGAAATATCAAAATTTGATTCAAGAAGAATTTACCAAAATGCAAGCCAAATATGGATTTCAAGTCATTAATGGAAACCGTTCGGTTCAGGCGGTGGCCAAAGACTTGCAAGAACGCATCATGCATGTACTCGGTGAAAAACAAAACCATTTGGAAGGGTAACGTACATGGCTGGAGACAATCAATCGTATGTGTTGGGTGTGGATTTGGGTGGGACCAAGATTCTAGCAGCGGTGATTACCAAAAAAGGCGAAGTACTTGCGCGCGCCAAAAAGAAAACCAAAGCGCAAAAACCAGGTGAAGAAATTTTGCAGCGGATCGCCGCCGTATGCCGTGACGCGGTCGAAGAAGTCGGCATGGCCTTCGAACAAATCGATGCCATCGGCATTGGCTCGCCCGGACCGCTTGATCCCGACCAGGGAATCGTGCTCGAAACCCCCAATCTCAATCTCACCAATGCGCCCATTTGCCCTTATCTCAACGAGCAACTGGGCGTACCCGCATTTATGGATAATGACGTCAATGTTGGAACATTCGGTGAATTCAAATTCGGCGCGGGCAAAGGCCACAAAGATGTGATCGGCATCTTTCTCGGCACCGGAGTCGGCGGCGGCATTGTAGTGGATGGCAAGCTGCTGCACGGCAAAAGCAAGAATGCAGGCGAGATCGGGCATATGAAAATCCACGCCGGTGGCGACCAGTGCGGCTGTGGCCAAAAAGGCTGTCTCGAAGCCTACGCCAGCAAAACCGCCATGGAAAAACGCCTGAAAGCCGCCATCGACAAAGGCAAAAAAAGTATCCTGCCCGACATTCTCCCCAAAAAAGATTGGAGCAAACTCACCAGCAAAATTTACGTCAAAGCCGTTGAAGAAAAAGACAAACTGGTGATTAATGAACTCAAACGCGCCGCCAAAAACACCGGCATCGCCGTAGGCAGCCTGCTCAACCTATTCAGCCCCGAAAAAGTCATCATCGGCGGTGGGTTGACCGAAGCTCTCGAAGACCTGTTTTTACCCATCATTCGCGAAACCGCGCAAAAAAATTGCTTCTCCATCATGTACGAAAACTGCGAAATCGTCCCCGCCGCCCTGGGTGACGATTCCGGCATCCTCGGCGCCGCCGCGATTGCCTGGAACCGGTTGGGCAAGATTTGAGGGAAGATTAATTTGTGACGATTCGGCAAAAGTCTTTTTGGAGCGCAGGCGTCCTCGCCTGCATTATCATATAGTGCATTTTGGATGCCTGTATTACTATATATTGTGTGGCCGTTTTCTGAATCAGACTTATTGCCGGATCTTCAATTCGTAATTTCATTTTTAACAAAAAGGCCTGATTCAGGATATGAGTATTACCAAAGAAGAACTCAACAAGGTTATTGCTATTTCTCGATCGTATGGTGCAACACGATTAATTTTGTTTGGCAGTGGTTCTAAATCCCTTCAGTCTGCACGAGATTTAGATTTGGCATGTGAAGGCGTTTTAGGTTGGAAACTATTTGATTTGGGAGCCCGATTGGAAGATGAACTGGGAATTCCAATTGACATAATCCCCCTTCAGCCTTCCTCTCGTTTTACACGGTATATCGAGTCAACAGGTAGAGACCTGTTATGAATCCCAGCCAATTGAAAGAAGAAATATCCATTGAAATGGAATGGTTGGAAACAACCATACGTGAGCTATCTCTTCTTCGTCAAGAATTGCAAGAAAGGCAACCATCTATTCGAGAAAAAACAGCAGCTTCTGCATTTCTTGCTCAGTTTTATACGGGCATTGAAAATATATTAAAAAGAATTTTGGTTTTTCATGGTGAAAAGTTACCCCAAGGTGACAACTGGCATATAGAGTTGTTTAATCAATTTCGTGAATCTAATGAATCACACGTTCCAAATCTATTTAGTCAAGAATTCTCTGCCAAATTAGCACCCTATCGTAAATTCAGGCATGTCGTTCATCATGGATACGGATTTCAACTTGAATGGACTCGTATGCAAGAAGGAGTAGAAATGATTGATTCTGTATTCGCTGAATTTCAAGAAATAATAAATGAATACTTGCTTACGATACATGAAAATGATGATTGAATCACTATTTTATTGAAGAAGGCAGTAAAAGGGAGAAGTATTGATGTCTAATAATGAAAAATCTTTTATCGATAAGTGCGTTGGTGGCGAAGCAATGCTTGATGAGATTGATGATTATGTTGATTTATGGCATGAATCAGACACTGAAAATGAACTCCATGCATTCCTTGGCATGACAGAGAACGAATATGCATATTGGGTATCTGATCCAAGTGTATTGCCATTTATTATTACTGCTCATAAACGAATGGAATCCCTCGAAAATATAATGGCTGAATCAAAGGCTTAATATTTCCAAGTCAACACTTTTGATTAACACACTTTTGATTAACACACTTTTGATTGCCAATAGTGTCACCCACGCCTCCGCCGCCATCACAATGAATTAAAGAATAAGCATTCAATAACCCTCCAATTCCATCGATACATGTGAAAAATTCCTTTGGGACATTGATGAAACGGAAAGATAATTTACAATATAGGTCATCTTAATTTTTTTATGGGTCTATTGATTATGGGGAGAAAATTAAAAAGTTTTATTGGGATATCTTTGTTTCTATTGATGGTCCCCGGTTTGGGATATTCATCTGAAGACAACTCTGAGCATTCCTCACACGCAAAAAATGTGATCGATCAGCTGTTGGATAGTTTTGAATCTCTTCATCAGTTAGGCAATTCAAACGAAATCGATCAAATCATCCAGCAAGA
>CAZEZQ010000601.1:0-4373 GCA_964516245.1 uncultured bacterium
ATGGTGTTAGAAAAAGGAGCCGATGCTCTGCCTCAGCGCAATGTTGAAAAAGGCGTGGCGGATATCAAGGAAGGCCGTTACACAGTCATCGAATCAACAGACAACCTTGAAAATTTCTTTGCCGGGAAAAAAGCCAAACGTTTGCTGTTTTTCCTCTTCAACTGTCAAACAAAAATCCTCGCATTCAATTTTTATCTGTGCCATCCGTGTTTCAAAAAGCCGTCGCCGTAAATCTTGGTCATCATTCTCATAATCCTGGGTATCCTGATAAACGTATTCATCCGCACCGGTGGAGGGATTTGCGGATGCAATCAATTATACGTTATTTTCATTCCATCAGGCTTATCGGACAGCGGATGGTCATGCAAGATTGTGCTTGAAAACCGGACAAATCGAACCTCGCCGGGAGCAAAACCCGCAAGACTGAGGGCCACCATTCCCATATCAATGTCTTCAAAGAAGAAAATGGTTGCAGGTTTGTTATGGATAAAACATGAACCATGATAAAACCGGCTTGGGGAGAACTTAAGCAGCATCATATGATGTATTTTGACGTCATCTTTGAATATATTTTTTCCGATGAACTTCAAGACCGTCTTCAATAAAGGGTGTTTCGCCTTTTTGCTTGCATCGATGAAATGTTGATCTTCACCAAGTTGACCAAAGAAGTAGTTAAATGTTTCGCCGAAATCATCTTCGCTGATAAGCATATTTTTTAATGTTTCCAGTTTATTCTTGAAAGATGCCATGTTCTTTCCTTTCTGCAGTTTTCTCAAATCATGTTATAACGAAGAAACTCTCACTTGGCAAGTCCAAATGGGGGGATTTTTACTTTTCATTGCGGGGCGGGTTCTAGGGATGAAAGCCTGTGGCTCCTATGCGAAATTAGAAAAAGTTTTTTCAAGCAGCTTGAATATGTTCTATATCTACTTTCGTAGACAATTTAACACCCAAAGCTTCAACGATCCTCGTGGCTCTCTCTAAGGTGATTCCATGATATTCATTTCTTTCATCTCTAGAAATCTGCGATTCACTTATTCCTAACTTGTCAGCAAGTTCTGTTTGGGTGATTCCTTTATAGATTCGTAATGCAATGAGGAGATGGCCGAATCCCCGTAGATTGATAAGTTCATCGAATTCTCCGCGTTTTAAACGCTCATAGCTTTCGACTTCTTCTTTTAGTTGGAGATGGAAAGATTCGATCGGATCTAAAACTCTTTTGATTTCTTCAGAATCAAGACCTTCTTTCTCTAAATGTTCTTTGGTTTCTGCGAGCCGTTTGCTTTCTTCTGTAACGCGTTCTACAGCTCGTTGGTATTCACTTTCATTGCGTATCATGTTCGGCTCCTGTCTTTTAACAACTTAACAATTCCTTTGGGTTGATCATTCCACCGTGAAAGACGAAACGCAGCTGGGAATTCAAGTTCATTTCCATACTTATCTCGAATCCCACATAATGATCCAACCACATGTGGATAAAGTTCAACCCGGTATTTGTGCCACATGGGCAATTGTTTTTTGGGATATCCAAGATATGGTTTTCTTGTTTGGGGATGCCATGTCCATATCTTGTCTTCATCAAGCAAGTTTAATTCTTTCTCCAATTCACCACTGGCTAAATACTTCAGGTCACATTCAAAATATCCATCTATATCATTTGGGTGATCCTTATCTTCTACAAACGAGCCATCAATGAATATATTTTCGATGCCGACCTGCCAGAGTTGAACAACCATGATTTCAAGATTATCAACCAGTTTACGTCTCCAATCACGATCCCAATTTTGCTTTAGGTTCCCATACCCTTCAATTAATATTGATTTTCTAAGTTCCGAGAAGCCAACTTCGTAGTCTCCTACGGGCAAAACCCCATTTTGGAAATAGGGGATAGAAGTTCTTTCATTCTCAGAATAATAACTCATATGTTATAGTTAACAATTATGTTAGAAGATTGTCAATAGAATAATTCCATCTTAATTCCATCATTTTACAATGCCAAATATGAAAATCTCCAATTTACTTAAAAAAGCAATAACACACTACTAGTTCATGACATTTGAAATTGTGGGGTATAAAAGGACCTAAAGGACACCCAAAAGACACAAAGGACTAAAAGGACACGGTAGTTTTAACGGAATTTCAGGGTTGTTGCAAGAAAAGCATACTGGTTAGAAGCCGATGCTACCCTTTGACAGAATCTAATGTCATGGAGTACTACAATATCTTGTGCTCTTATTAAACACGCAACCACTAGCATGGCCGGTAAAAAGTCTATACTTGTGATGCGATCATCCTGTTTGCAACAGATTATTGTGCAGGCAAGATGCCCACATCACAACAAGGTGCCTGCATCACAATAGGGGTAACTGCTCAAAGCTTCATTGCTCATTTTGCTGGAAGGTCAGATATGCAATCCATAGAATCTTGTGTATCCTGAACTATCCAGATTCAGACCATGATCCTATTCCATCAATCTCGTCATTATCTTGATCCTTCGTGATTTTGATGACGATTGTTTTACAAACACCTGTTTTTCCCGTTCATACACGGTCACCGGTTGATTGACGTACACCAGATATTGGGCTGGGGGGATGGCGTATTCGAGTTCGTGGCTGGTTTCGTATTCGAATACATAGCGGCCCATGCTGTCTTGGTAGAGGTGCTCAGGCGGCAGGTTTACAATCACACTGACCCGGATTACTTTTCGGTCTCCTTTTTTGATGGGACTTTGATATTTGATGTGCAATTGTGGCGAGGGGGGGTCTCCAACCTGATGGAGTGAATATTCCAACTCGAAGTTGTTCAGTACATCGAAAACCGATTCGACTTCAATCGGCCCCATGCTCTTGTCGTGCAAGAATCCCGCGCCGGGGAAGCGGAATTCCTTATTTCCGGCCAATTCGTCTTCCACTTCATAGATCATGCGCACTTCACGGGTTTCGAAATTTAATACCTCGACGTATAAGTCGGCATACGAGAAACTGGCGCACAAAACAATCCACAATAAGCTGAATCCAAATTTTTTCATAATGTCTCGCTCCCTAAATATTTTTCTTTTTCAAAAAACTCACTGATTGGTTCTCCATGAAACCAGCTGTAATAGATCGAATCAAAGCCTTGGGGCTCTCCACCGATATCGACATATTCAATTTGCTGCCAGGGGAAAAATAAGGTATGCAGCATTTCTTTGAGTTGCGCTTTGGCCCCGGATGAAGGCGGGACCGATTCCAGCGCTTTTACCGGAAGGCAATAGAGAATTAAGCCTTGATCGTCTTTGACAGCCACTTTGCCCAAAAAACGTTTTCCATTCATGTGATGCAATTCAACCATCGATCCAATCATTTATATGTTCCTAACTGATTGCGTTTTTATTATCCCATCTTACCTTTGGGGAACCTAAAGTTCAAAATCCACGAAAGAAACCTGGTAATGCTTTTTTGAAACGCGTTTTCCCTTCCACTTTCTATTTTGATACGGCTATTCTACTCTTTTCAAAATTTCTTCAAACCAGTGAAAGGATATTAAGGGCGAATGGCCTTTCAATTTTCCAAAACCTCATCTCTTGTGATTCAAGAGCGAGTTTTTCTGGCCTGTGCCGGAATTTTTATCGCCTCGTTGGTCGCCGGCAATTTGATTTTCAAGAAATTCTTTACCTGGTCTCCCTTTGATGTTTACACGTTCAACATTTCGGTCGGCATTCTCCCCTACCCTGTCACCTTTCTGATTACGGATATCGTCTCGGAAATATACGGGAAAAAGCGGGCGGATCAAATCGTAATCAGTGGGTTTATTGCCAGCCTTTTTGTCGTCGTCTTGATACTGATTGCTGACGCTTTGCCTGTATATGAAAATTCACCCATCACCAGCGATACGTTTCATCAGGTATTCGGCTTGGCGGCCCATGCCGTTTTTGCTTCAATGACTGCCTATTTAACCGCTCAGTTTATCGATATCCGCCTGTTTCACTTTTGGAAGCGGCTTACCAAAGGAAGACATTTATGGCTGCGCAACAATGCATCAACCATTGTGTCTCAATTTGTAGATAGTTTTCTTGTTATTTTTCTGTTATGTTATTTTAATGCCATTGAATGGAGTGAGTTTTATTATCTGGTTGAAAACAGTTTTCTCTTCAAATTGCTTGTGGCTCTGGTGGATACTCCCTTGTTTTATTTGGCGAATCACTATTTGCGAAAACTGATGGCATTGCAACCCAATGAAGAGATCCCAGCGCAGCAGAGTCTGGCATAAATGACGTTTCCGGCAAAAAGTCCGTTCCAGAAAACGGTCACTCCATATATAGTAACGGCAGGTATCTAACCTGCACTTTATGTTGTTGCAGGCGAGGACGCCCACCAAGGCGCGTCTATGACCTG
>CAZEZQ010000602.1:0-4358 GCA_964516245.1 uncultured bacterium
CCAAGGCGCGTCTATGACCTGCGCTCCAAAAAGTGCAGGCAAGATGCCTGCATCACAATAGAGACAACTGTTCTAATCTTAATTGAACTTTTTGCCGGAATGTCATTTAAAGATATAAGGAAAAAACAATTTTCGCTTTATTCTCATAAAACAATTTCGTATATTGAAACACAAATTTAAATAAAATATATTCCGTTAATCAAAATATATTCCAAATGAATCTTATGAATATTGCGCAATAGGAAAAATTAATGCGGTTAAAAATTCCTTTTCAAATTAAGGTTTACGCACTCATCTTCCTGCTGTTTGCTGTGTTGATGCAAATCACTATGTTTCAAATTGACCGGATGATTTCCAATAAGATTTTGGAGGAAGAAAAAAAAGAATTTAAGGGATTAAGAACTCTTTTTTACAATTTGCTGAGCAGCCAAGTGGAAGCAATGGAAAACGAAGCCTTTTTGCTTTCTGAATTGCAAAATGTTCAGCAGTATCTGAAAGACCAAAATACCAATGACAAAGTGCTGCAACAACTCAAAAGAATCTCTCCAAGAATTGAACGCTGGCCTGTTATTGTGTTTACCGATATGCAAGGCAATTTGCTATCCGGCCGCGTGAATACTCATGATAGAAAAGAACCTGTTAACTATAATGAACAATTTTTGAAAAAATTTCAGCCGACCATTGATGATATCATGCATTCAATGCATGAAGCTCCTTTGGTTCGATACAAACAGATCGAACAAGACAATTCATCCACATTATTCGTTCTTTGCAGTGTTATTGTGCGCAATTTGGACGATTATCATGACCGGCTGGGCATTGTTACATTGGGATTCGCTATTGATGAAGCCTTTGCTTATAAATTGCGCAGCGGCAGTGAGTATCACATTGGTTTTGTTTGGGAAAACGAAATTGTCTCTACCACATTAATTCCAACCCGAGAGCGTGATTTGCGCGATTATTGGGAACGGACCTCTAACGAAATTCACAAAAAAATTCTGAATGATCCACTGCTGGAATCGATTTATGGCAACCGGTATTTAATTTATTCTTCTGACTTGCCTACAGAAGAAGACAATTGGGGATATTACCTCATTCTGAAGCCATTGGAAAACACCCTCAGTTCGCTGCAACAGCTGCGGCAATCGGTGTATTGGGTAAGTTTAATAATATTTTGCGCAACCCTGGTGGTGGCGTATTACTTAGCACGCGGGGTAACGGCGCCGGTGCGTAAATTGGCCGAAACCGTTTCGCGCATCACGGAGGGTGACTATTCGGTAAAGGCCGATATTACGACTGGCGACGAGCTGGAAACACTGGGCCGCGAAATCAATGTTATGGTGAATACTCTCAAACAACGCGATGTGGAAATTCAAGACTATGTGCGGCAAATCGAAGAATGGAACAAGCAACTCGAATCGAAAGTTGCCCGGCGCACACAGGATTTGGAAGAAAAAAACGTTCGTTTGAGAATGATTTCTGAAGAATTGGGAAGGGCTTATGCCCAAATCGACGATGAATTGAAAGTCGTCGGGGAATTTCAAAAACGGCTGCTGCCCAGCACTCAATATGACCGAGAAGATATCAGCATTCATTCGCTCTATCTTCCCAATGGCCGTGCGGGTGGTGATTATTATGATTTCATTCGCCCCGTGCCGCACAAAATTTTCTTTTTGATTGCGGATGTTTCAGGCCATGGCACTCCGGCAGCATTTATCATGAGTATCACCAGGGCCATAGCCCATTCCATGATCAATCGTGAAAGCACCACGGCGGAAGTCACTCGCCAGTTGAGCAATACACTGCTCGAAACCGTGAGTTCGGGTGAATTCATTACCATGTTTTTGGGATGTCTTGATTTTCGAACTCAACAGTTGACCTATTCGTGCGCCGGCCATCCTTCTCCATTGCTTCTTCGGAAAGATTCCAAAACCCTCGAAGAACTGAACGTGGATCAAGGCCTGCCAATGGGGATTATGAAAGACGCGGAATACGATGAGGTGACCATTCAAGTCAATCCAGGCGACCGCTTGCTTTTATTTACCGACGGTATTGTCGAAGCCTCTAACGAACAAAAAAATCAATATGGACTCGGCCGGCTGGAAGAAGTTATGATTAACAACAGAGAATTTTCGCTGGATGATTTGCTGGAAATCATCTTGCAAGACCTTACCTCGTTTGTACAAAAGCCTTTGGATATTGAGCCGTTGGATGATGATGTGACCCTGGTAGCAATCGATTTTAAACCGGTAGCGGTTTCTTCTTCGGTCTCTCTCGAAAACCCCGCTTTTTGATTGCTGTACGAATTCGCTTTATTGAACTATCATTTTATAGAATCCCACGATGAAATGTGGACAAAACCGAGTCTTATCCAGGAGTCTGTCAGGCATGGATTGATGAGTCATCGTTTTTATCAGATGCCCCCCTCACCCTAGCCCTCTCCCGGAGGGCGAGGGGACAGTTAATTCATCAATCCAGAGAGATTGGATACATCCATCAATTCATGCTTGACAGGCTACTCGTTTCCGTATCCAAAACGACTGATTGGAGTGGAAACAAGATTCTTTAGAGGAGTATATTGTATGAAACGAGTCTCTGCAATTTTTGCCATATTCGTTTTTTTACTCGCACCGGCTGATGCTTTTGAATGGCAAGCTTCTGTGGATGAGGCGCTGCAAGACGCCAAAAAACAAAACAAGCCAGTGTTTGTTTATTTGTATCATTCCATTTCTTTGCGCGAAGATTCTAAGGTTTGGAACAGTTCTCTGGTAAAGCGGTATGCCCAGAAATTCATTCCCGTCCAAATGAACATCGAGGCCAATAGCGAGTTTGTGGAAAAAAAGAACGTTCACACATTTCCTGCCGTGCTTTTTTTCGATCCCCAAGGCCGTGAACTCTTGGCCCTGCGCCTTGTGGAAACTTCTGTGCGGCCCAATTTGAAAAAAGGGGAAAGCGTCAAACGGGCGCTCACCCGCACCGGCGCGGCGCGGCGGATGAGCCGGGTGCTCGATGAAATTGAAGAATTTGCCCTGGTCGAAAGCCAGATCGAAAACTATCAAGACTCGCCCAAATTTTTGGCCTATTATGCCAAAGGGCTTCGCGACCGGGGGATGTTCGACAAGGCGGAACAGTATTATTCGAAAATTTTCGACATGAAAGATGTCGATCCCCAACTGTATAAAGAGATTTTAACCGATTACAAACAGATGTTTATTTTTCGGGCCACGTTGGATTTCTTCAACGGCAATTATGACGAAGCCATCGAAATTATGGTTCACTTTCTCGACCGCTTTCCTGAAACAGACGAAGTGCCCAACGCGAAATTGATTTTAGGTATGTCGCTCTATGAGTTAGGGGATAAAAAACGAGGGGAAAAGGTTTTGAAAGAACTCGCGCGTGACTCATCGGCGGGGGTGTTTGGTCAACGGGCCAAACAATATTTGCAAGATCAATCAGGCTGATGAAGCAGCGCCTCGTTCATACCGACTGCCGCTGCTACCGCGGAGACCGTCCCTGCCAGCCACACAAAGAACATGGGGTGATTTGTGAGGGGTGTCCTTATTACGACCCCATACAGAATCGAGTGTTGATCATCAAATTGGGGGCGGCGGGAGATGTGTTGCGCACCACCGCGCTGCTGCCATCCATCCGCAACCATTACCTTCACGCTCATATCACATGGATATGTGAAAAGGGTAGTTTTGAATTGATCAAGCATAATCATCAAATCGACCGGGCCTTGTATGTGAGTGAAGAAAGCTGGCTATTGCTTCGCAGCGAACAATTCGATATGGTAGTCAACTTTGATCTCGACCCTTTGGCCACTTCGCTGGCTTCGTTGGTACAGAGCCATACATACCTCGGTTATGGGCGAAAGGGTGATGGCTCAGTGTTTGTTTTCACTTCCAATGCCGAAGAATGGCTGCAAATGAGCCTTTGGGATGATTGGAAAAAAGCCAATACCCGCACCTATCAAAGTCACATGCATCAGTTGTTGGGCATTCATGAAGAAAAACATAAAATCAATGTTCCCCTGTTATCCAAACCTCAGGCTATGGCGCAGGCGTTTGCCGACACTCATGGCTTGCGAACGGAGGTGCCGGTACTAGGTTTTAATGTGGGAGCGGGCCACCGCTGGCAACACAAGAAATGGACCGTGGATGGATTTAAGGAACTGGCGCGCAAGGTGCAGAAAGAACTTCAAGCGAAGATATTGATCTTATACGGGCCGGAAGACGCTGAGCGCGCCCATGAGGTGATGCAGCAAATGGATGTCCCTTTTGTAGACGGCCAGGCGCGTGAATCGGTGACAGAATTTTTCGCCATTCTCAATCTGGCCGATGTGGTGGTTACCGGCG
>CAZEZQ010000603.1:0-4357 GCA_964516245.1 uncultured bacterium
TCCCCGCCAGCAAGCTGTTGATTTGGTCGTCAGAGAGGTCCGGTTCGGTAGCACGATCAAAGGTTTCAAGAAGCGAATAGGCGGGATCGTTCTCGTGCGAGCGCAAATAGGCCTCGACCCGCTCTTTGGCCTCGCCTTCGAGCAACCCATCGTAATAGTACGATAGTTCTTCAAGTGTGGGTCTTTGATTGGCACTCATAATCTTGTCTCCTTTACGACAACTCTTCGATCACGCCGGGTCCATAGACCTCAGCCAGTACAGGTTTTAATAAGTCCACCAACCGCTTGCGGGCGGCAAACAATGTGGTGCCGACCGTACGCTCGTTGCAATCCATCACTTCGGCGATTTCTTTGAGCGATAGCCCCTTGCAACTGCGCAGGTTCATCATCATGCGTTGTTGTTTGGGCAGTTGGTTGATCCCTTTCAATATCGATTCTTTCAACTGCTTATTGTGCAATATAAGGTCGGGCTGCAATTCGTGGTCCGGTTCACCTGAATCCACTATGGCTTCAAATAATGAATCTGTGTGGTCCATTGTTGTTACCCGTCCCGGTTTGTGCTTGCGAAAATGATCGATGCACAAATTGTTGGCTGTTTGATAGAGCCAAGCCTTTAAACTTTTGTCTTCACGCAGCCGGGCGAGAGATTGATACAAGCGCACAAAGGTGTCTTGCAAAATGTCTTTACTCTCATCCGCGTCGCGAACCATGCAGTAGATGAAGTGAAACAACGGTTTTTCGTAACGCTGCACCAATTCATTATACCCACGCATGTTGCCGCTCTTCCAAAGCCGCAGCGAGAGCACATCCGCACTCGGGGCCTGTTCGCCAACCGTGACGGATGATGTATCTACCACCGTAGTCGCCGCCGTCATCGATTTGGTCTCCCGGCCTTTTGGTTGGCTGCATAACATACTGAAATATAGCGGGTTATGTAGAGCCTCATTGTGCAATGGATTCTCCCAAACCGGCTTTTTTTGGATGAACCACGCCGTGGTGATTTTCTTTCGGCGCTTTTTCATCCATAATCGTAAAAGTATACGGAACAAGAGGTTCATATTTTTAAAAGTTTTTCAAAGATGTTGAATGTTTTTGCCACATATTGAATGTAGAACAAAACCCTCTCGTATCAAGGTATGATAGGAAAACTAATATTGGAATCACCATGGAACCGAATTCACTCATACGATTGAAAAATTTGGAAGTTCACTTTGGCCCCAAACCGATCTTGCGCTGCCTCAATGCGGATATGCCGGTGGGGGCCTTGGGCCTTTTGGGCCCGAATGGGGCTGGGAAAAGCACTTTGATTAAAACGTTGATGGGATTTCTCACGCCGCATGATGGTTCAGCAGAGGTGTTCGGCTTCGATTGCCGCACCCAAGGGGCCCGAATTCGCCAGGTGATCGGTTATATGCCCGAAGATGACACTTATATCCCCGGCATGAGCGCGGTGGAATTTGTGGCCTATAACGGGCGTCTCTGTGGGCTGCCGGCCAACGAAGCCATGCTGCGCTCTCACCAGGTGTTGCACTATTGTGGATTGGGCGAAGCGCGATATCGCCCGGTGGATGGTTATTCGACCGGCATGCGCCAGCGCATCAAACTGGCCCAGGCCCTTGTGCACGACCCCAAATTGCTGCTTTTGGACGAACCCACCAACGGCTTGGACCCGCAGGGCCGCAAAGATTTGCTTGAACTCATTAAAGATATCTCGCACAACAAGGGTATATCGGTGATTCTGAGCAGCCATCTGCTGCCCGATGTTGAAATGGTGTGCGACCATGTGGTGGTGCTCTTTCAAGGCCGTATCGCCCAATCGGGCAACATCAGCGATCTGAAAAAACTGGCCCAAACCTCGTATGAAGTGCGCATCAAAGGTGAAATGGAGCGTTTTCAACGCGCCATACACGAGCGTGGCGGGCACTGTGAATCACGAAAAGACGGCATGCTGCGCGTCGTATTATCCGATGGCCGAACCCCAGCCGAAATCTTCTCTGCCGCCAAAAGCAGCCAAACCCAGATTCGCCACATGAAAGAAGAAGAGATGACTCTGCAAGAAGTCTTCTCCAGCGCTATTCATGCCATTAACAACACTGAGCATGGAACCAATAACAATCCAGGAGGCGAATAGCCGTGCCTGTATACGAACAAACCTATCATCACTATACCGGAACTTACCTTCCGCGCTCGCAGTGCTGGACGGTGATTACCCAGCACGGCATCAAACAAGCATGGCGGGGCAAATGGTTTCGTCCACTGCTTTTTTTCTGTTTGATCAACTTCTTTATTTTTGCAGGACGCTTGTATTTGGCCGCCAACATCGAATTGATGGAATTTCTTGGCATGAATCCCAATATCAACAGATTGCAGCAATTGTTTGTGGTCAACGAAGCGTTTTTCTATCAGTTTCTCACCTTTCAATTTTTTGCCTGCTTTCTGATGACGGTGGTGATCGGCGCCGATCTGATCGCGGCTGACCGGCGCACCAAGGCGATTTCGTTGTATCTCTCCAAACCTATCACCCGATTGGATTACTTGTTTGGCAAGGGGGGCATTGTGCTCTTCTTTTTGTGGGGGCTTACTTTGATCCCCGGTTGGCTGCTGATGCTGCTGCATTCGGTTTTTAACGAAGACTGGCTTTTTATTTATCAAAATATCCCAATGGTTTTGAATATATTTATCTATGCCAACGCCATCGTGATCCCACTAGTGTTTTTGATATTAACATTCTCGTCTCTGGCCAAAAGCCGGGTGACGGCTACTGTGCTTTTCTGTGTCGCTTATTTCTTGCCCGGCATCGGGCGTGAGATCTTGAATGACATTTTTCAGAATTCATCATTTTCGGTGGGGTGGTTTGATACTTGGAACACGGCTCTGGCACTGCAATCGATTTGGGAACAAATCGGCCGGGCCCTCTTTCAACAAACCGAAC
Organism: uncultured bacterium; assembly: GCA_964516245.1. GTDB lineage: Bacteria > Hinthialibacterota > Hinthialibacteria > Hinthialibacterales > Hinthialibacteraceae > CAZEZQ01. Next base: position 2,933 of record CAZEZQ010000603.1, read on the forward strand.
AAATGGCCGATCTGCATTGGCTTTGGCATTGGGCGGTGCTCATAGCCGTGTGTGTGGTATGCGGAGCGATTTTGCGCAAGCAGATCCGCGCAGTTGATATCGTAAAATAGTGAGAGAATATTATGGCGCAAATCAAAATGCAGCAACTTTCCAAATGGTACGGTGAAGTGATCGGCGTCAGCAATATCTCGGCAGATATTTCCACTGGCGTCACTGGGCTTCTTGGCCCAAACGGTTCAGGCAAAACCACTCTATTTAAGTTGCTTACCGGCTTGGTAAAAGCTGATACCGGAGATGCCAAGATCGATAATGAGCGCATTTGGGACAACCCCGAAATTTACAAAACCGTGGGCTATTGCCCATCGCTCGAACGGTTTTATGAAAATATGACCGGCCATGAGTTTCTAACATACATGGCCCGGCTCAACGGCATGAACAAAGCAAATGCCCAGAAACGGGCGCTTGAATGCCTTGAGCGTATGGCCCTATCAGATGCGGCCCACAAAGCCATCGGCGCGTATAGCAAGGGGATGCGCCAGCGGGTGAAGTTTGCTCAGGCCATTTTGCATGAACCCTCCGTCATCTTTTTGGATGAACCACTCTCTGGCATGGACCCGATTGGCCGCCAACAAACGGTGCAGTTGATTCGCGAATACGGCGCCATGGGCAAAACGGTGGTGGTATCAAGCCATATTCTGCACGAAGTCGAAGAGATGACCAAACGCATTTTGCTGCTCAACAACGGGATGCTATTGGCTGAGGGCGAAGTGTATGAAATTCGCGAATTGATCGAAGAACAGCCGCGCCATGTGCGCATCCGCTGCCCCGAACGGCGGCAACTGTCGAACGCGCTGGTGCAATACCCCGAAGTGCAAACATTAACCTTTGATGAAGAACCGGATGATTTGATCGTGCAAACCACCTCACCCGATTCGTTTTTCAATAGGTTGAACGAATTGGTGCTCGAAGATGAGATGCCCATCCACAGCATCGAAACCTTGGATGACAACCTGCAATCGGTATTTGATTATTTGGTGAAATAACATGAATCTCGCAATTCAAGAACGCATATTTCATCCGCTCACGGCTCTGGTGACAGTCAACACCCGGCAGATGCTGTTTAAAAGCAAAATGGTGCTGCCTTTTTTGGTGGCCATGCTGCCGGTGTTCTTTCTTGCCATTTTTCGCGCGGTGGTGTTTGTCTACCCTGGGCTTGAAGAAGAAGTTACCGGTGGGTATCAAATTTACTCCATCCTATGCGCCTCGTTTTACATGCAGTTTCTGGTGCCCATTCTGGCACTGTTCAAAGGGCTGTCAGTATTCGCCGAAGAGATGGAAGAAGGCACTTTGATGTATCTTTTTCTGCGCCCAGTGCCGCGCACTGTATTGGTGGCGGGAAAGTTTATCGCCTTTTGGCTTTCGACT
>CAZEZQ010000604.1:0-829 GCA_964516245.1 uncultured bacterium
CTTGCTAACAATTTTGACTCAGAAAATCCAGGGGTAATTTCGTGCGATTGCCCTGGAAGGTGTCTAATGTACACTGTATATTGTTGCAGGCGAGTACCCTGCACTCCAAAAAAGACTTTTTGCCGACTTGTCTTACACTTCTGCGTAATTTGCAGTGTTAATTTTGATTTTTGTTGTATGAACGTTATTTCGTCTATCTAATTTCTTTCTCCATTCGGGCATTAGAAATCCTTGTCAAAAATATTTCACGCACTGGTATAAATGAGTACAACTAACAGAAATGTCAATCATTAATTTTTAATAAACTTTCAAATAAACATACCGCCAGCGATGGAGTGTTTTTGGCGGGGACCTGCCAAGGTCCGAAAGATATCCCCGATACAGTGGCGCAGGCAGACGCGGCGGCCGCCAAGGCGCTGGCGCTCATCGATGCGGAACAATTTCAGCTGGAGCCCAACACCGCCTAGGTGGATGAAGAGCATTGTTCGGGATGCAAAACCTGTATATCAATGTGCCCCTATGACGCCATTAGCCGGGATGAAGAAAAAGGGGTAGCTGTGGTCGATGAAGCGTTGTGCAAGGGGTGCGGCACCTGTGCAGCGGCCTGCCCATCGGGTTCGATTTCGCAGCGCTTGTTTACCGACGATCAGATCTATGCCGAAATCGAAGGAATCTTGGCCTGATTGTGTTAGTAAACGTGTGCAGTTAGAAATTTCTAATACATTGACACATTTGAAAGGATAGCAATGTATTTTGAATAATGTAGCCGTAAGGAGGGCGACGCTCCTGCGGAGCCGGTTTGATTGAACACCTTCTGATTTATCTACAT
>CAZEZQ010000604.1:929-3424 GCA_964516245.1 uncultured bacterium
CGATTGATTTGAACTTTCAATCAGCCCGGCTCGGCAGGAGCCTCGCCCTCCTAATGGCAACAACTGGATTGGTGGAAGGGTCCGTCGTTGTAAGGGCGACGCTCCTGCGGAGCCGGTTTGATTGAACACCTTCTGATTTATCTACATGGCTAGCATTTTCCAAATTGATGATTAAAGGCATTGAGGCATTAGCGTTGGATGTCTCACGTGTGTTTTGGTACGATTGATTTGAACTTTCAATCAGCCCGGCTCGGCAGGAGCCTCGCCCTCCTAATTGCTACAACCGGCTCGGCGGGAGCCTCTCATTAGCTTAATTGAGATCTTGTTTGACTACTGCTGTCGATTTGGGCAGAACAATCGTAACGGTTGTTCCCTGCCCTTCTTGGCTATCTATGATAATTTTCCCACCGTGTTGTTCGACGATCCGTTTGCACACATGCAATCCCAATCCAGTCCCAGAATGTTTGGTGGTAAAGAATGGCTCGAAGATTTGATCCAGAATTTCCTGTGGGATTCCATGCCCTTGATCCTGAATGGAAACCCAGCAGTCGTGGGCGTTGGCAGATGTTTGGATAGTTAACGTTCCCTCTTGTTTCATCGATTGAATGCTGTTTTTGATAATATTGATTACCACTTGCCGCATGAGATTTTCGTCAAATGGGATGGCTGGGAGGGTTGGATCAAGAGTCGTGGATATAGCGATTTTGCTCCGTTGCAGTTCAGGCTCCATAAATTCGACAACGGAATGTACAAAGCGATTCAAACATCCCATTTTTTTATAGGGAAAGGGTGGGCGGGAATAAAAAAGGATTTCATTGAGCACATTTTCCAATCGGTTGGTTTCATCCCGAATCACACTCAAATGAAAATAATCGAGATCCTGTTCGTCTTTCTTTTTCAGAAGTTTGTTTGCGAATCCCCCGATGGCAATCAACGGATTCTTGATTTCATGCGCAACCGCCGCCGCCATCTTGCCCATGACGGCAAACTTTTCCGCTTCAATTAATTTCTCCTGGTGCTCTTGAAGTTGCTCATAGGCATGTTTCGTTTCTTGTACTTTTTGAGCCAATTGGGCTTCAGCATGTTTTCGCTCAGTGACATCCCGAATGTTGGCAACCACAAATTGTTCGTTTCCATAACGGCCAGTTGATAAGGTTAAATCAATGGGAAAGCAGGCTCCATCACTTCGAACCGCAGGCAATTCCTTGGTTTTGCCGATAGCGTTGTCCGGTTTTCCTGTTTCAAAATAATTTTTCACATACGTTGAATGGTTCTTCTTGTATTCATCGGGCATTAGAATTTCGGGAGATTGGCCGATCATGGTATCTCTTGCGAAACCGAACATTCTTTCTGCGGCGGGATTAAACAGGGTGATTTTACCCTGGCTGTCGATTTCGATCATCGCATCCTGGCTCGCTTCAATAATCGTTCGAAAGTGTTCTTCTTTATGCTGTAACGCGTCTATCGCCTGATTGAGTTCAGTCAAATCCATGATTGTACCGATAAAACTGTCCAATACTCCAGTTTCTGTAAATATAGGGGCTCCTGAGATTAAAACTTTACGATGGGTTCCGCGTTTGCCGACAATTTCAACCTCATACGATGAGGCAATATTTTGATGCCGCTTATTATGTTCTTTATGAATTAATTCAAGGCTGTCCGATGTAAAGAAAGAATGAAATGAGGTTTCAGCCAATTCTTCCGAACGGTCGATCTGCAAAAGGCTGCACATTACGGGATTGGCATACAATGTATTGCCATCGGTTGTGATATGCCATATCCCAACGGTACTGTTTTCAGCCAATATCCGATAACGCTCTTCACTTTTTCGCAGCGCTTCTTCCATTTGTTTCCGGCTGGTAATATCGCGCGCCACACCAATAATTTCAGAGAGCCGGTTGTTCGAATCGTAGATTGGAGTGGTGCGTATCTCCCCAACCCGTTGAGACTGATCTTTCCGGCAAAGATTCAGTTCCAACGAAATACCTTCGGTTCCCAATTCTCCCCGCAACCGCCTTTCTAACGATTCATTGGCAATGATTTTGGAATCCGGAGTTAGCACAACATGGAACGGTTGATGCAATAATTCATGCGGTTCGTATCCAAACATGGTTTTTGCTGCTGGACTCACAAAGGTGAAATTTCCATTCAGATCGATTTGAAACACAAAATCGCTGGTGTTATTTACTATCGTTCGATAATGTTCTTCGCTTTTCAACAAAGCATTCTCTACATATTTCTTTTTGTGTGATGCTCGATAGACCAATTCTGCAGCGATAACAACTGTAAACAAAATAGAAAAAAGAGTGAAAAGAGAAGCCGAAATATTGGAGACAGTGTACGATATGACCAGAAAAGAAACCATACCTGTTATTAGGGTGGTCCAAATGTAGATACGTTTTTGGAAATGATAGGCCGAATAAAAAACGGGAACCACTAATAAGATCAGCAACTCATCAAAAAGGCTGCTCTCGAATAGATGGCGAAGGAAAATT
>CAZEZQ010000604.1:3434-4344 GCA_964516245.1 uncultured bacterium
TTATTATTGTCCCGTAGAAAACCGCTGCAACTGCATAGATGATCAGAAAAAATTTCTCACTCAACAAATTTTTAATTTTCATAAAAATTGATTACTTGTTTTTCCTAATTCAGATTTTTTTTTTTGGATATTCAATCTATAAATACGCTAAAATAATCCTTGTTTTCATATTGAGAACTTCAAGTTCTACTGAAACAACACATACTTATTCCAGAAAAACGCATTCCTGCGTTCCCAAAAACTAATGATTGAAAATTTTCAGAAATATTTGGGCATTTCAGAAAATACGAAAGCGTAAATGGATGAAAATAAATCATCCTGAAGTGGCGAAAGAAGAACTTGATTGGATGTGTACAATGTTAATAAGTTAATAAATTGTTAACATCGAAAATTTTTTAATTAAAAAATTAATTTTTACTAATTTTTATTAAATTTCAATCTATCGCTAAATATATCATACAAAAGAATGGGTATAGTACAACCGATAGAATTTACAATCAAGCCAATCAATAAATAGAAGAAGACTTTTTCACAATCCCCTTCGTCTATTTATCTATTATATCTACAATAAAATCACTTTTCTCATTCATTATAGATTCTAACGGGCAAATTGTGTGAAATTGTCTCATAGATTTTTAAGTTAAATCAAATCAATGGGTAATGAGTTTAAGGGGAGGCCTGGTTGCAAATGCGCTGTGGCGTGCTCGCGCCGAGCCGGTTTCACACACCTGCGGCTCATCAGGAGATTCGCCCTCCCAGTGGATATTGGTGTTACAAAATTTCAAATTTCTTTGGTTAGATTTTCCAGTTGATTTTTAAATTAATTATCTCGTGTATTCCAAACAATCTATCTCTTGTTGATTTTTGCAAGATGCTCTATCTTATAAAATTCTCTTATAACAACAAACAC
>CAZEZQ010000605.1:0-4338 GCA_964516245.1 uncultured bacterium
TATTCCCGACACTAAACTGCAAGATGAGCGAGGCATCTACCGCACCCACAACACCGTTGCGATCCAAATCTCCCCAATCAAAGGGGATAAACATTTTGATGGTGAATTGATGTGGATCTGACGTATCAATCCCACCATTCGCTGTGCCACCATCATCATGCAACGTAACTGTTACTGTGGCGATCCCATGTTTTCCTGGTGCAGGAGTGTAACTAAGAGTACCATCATTAGGATTAATACTCGGTGGTGTTGAAAACAGATCCGGCTGATCCGTACTGACAGAAAACGTGAGCGTTTGTATGTTTTCGTCATCCGCACCCGCAGATATATCTGTAGCAAAATTTGATATAGTTCGCTGAACAGGTGGAGTCGCGTTTAATAACTCACGGTTTGCCGGGGTAACATCGCCCAACACAAATGTAGGTTTGTCATTTACTGGGTTAATAGTAATAGTAAATGATTTGGTGTTTGATGTATCATTTCCACCATTGGCTACACCCCCATTATCCCGCAAAAATACATTAACATTTGTTGATCCACTCTGATTCGGAGCAGGAGTGTATGTCAAATTACCTGCAGCATCTATGGAGGGTCCCGAGCTGAATAGGCTGGGATCATCTGCTGTCACAAAAAACGTGAGTTGCTGGCCAGATTCCCCAGGCGCACCTGGTGAGATATCCGCTACCAAATTGGATACGGTCTGTGTTCCAGAATCTTCAGACACTGCCGTAGAACCGCCATTCAAAGTGAACGTTGGTGGATTATTAATTTCGAAGACAGTAATCGTAAAGATTACTTGAGGCGAAGTATCTACTCCACCATTGGTTACGCCTCCATCATCACTCAAAGTTACAGTAACAGTGGCAATTCCCACGGTATCGCTTGCGGGCGTATAAGTTAACGTTCCATTTGAATCGATTGCTGGCTGAACACCAAACAAAGCGTTATTATTATTGCTCACGTTAAACGCCAGGCTTTGCCCCGATTCATTCGCTGCACCCGGAGAAATGCCCGTTGCCCAACTTTCAGTTTGCGGCCCAGAATTTTCAGGAACCACCTGATCTGATCCTTGAACAAATGAAGGCGCATCATTTACTGGAACTATCGTAATGCGAAACGTTTGCGTACCGGATGTATCATCGCCTCCATTGTCAACTCCTCCATCATCCTGCACAAACACTTCGAGAGTTGCCGATCCGTTCGTATCCGAAGCGGGAGTAAATGTCAAATTGCCTGTTGCATCAATCGTTGGTCCAGTCGAGAAGAGACCGGCGCCCACTGTAACGGTGACATGAAACGTAAGTTGTTGAGTGGCTTCATCAGGCCCACCACCTGTTGAAATTCCTGTTGCCCATTTGATTACTGTTTGAGCTGGCCCATCTTCATCGACGGTTAAATTCTCACCCTTCACAAACGAAGGTTCATCATTCACCGGATTAATCGTAATAGTAAATGTTTGCGTACCCGAGGTGTCATCTCCACCATTGGCGGTTCCCCCATCGTCTTGCAAGAATACATCCACAGTTGTAGTACCGTTCGCATTCGGCGCGGGTGTGTATGTCAGATTTCCTGTCGCGTCTATGGATGGTCCGGCAGAGAAGAGGCTTGGGTCAGCGGCTGTCACAGCAAACGTGAGTTGTTGTGATGATTCATCAGGTCCACCTGCCGAGATGTTTGTTGCAAAATTGGCAACAGTTTGTGGCCCCGCATCTTCCAAAATTGCTGGCGGATCACCACTGATTGTAAATGATGGTGGATCATTGAAATCAATGATTGTAATCGTGAAAGTTTCTTCAGATGAAATATCATCTCCACCATTGGTTATACCTCCATCATCACTCAAACTTACTGTAACGGCGGCGATTCCAACAGTATCGGTTGCTGGAGTATAGGTTAATGTTCCATTTGAATCGATGGCGGGCTGTACGCTAAACAAGCTATTATTGTTATTGCTAACATTAAATGTCAGATTTTGATTGGATTCATTCGCCGCACCAGCCGAAATGCCGGTAGCCCAACTCACAGTTTGTGGGCCGGAATTCTTGGGTATCGATTGGTTTGCACCTTTGGTAAACACTGGTTCGTCATTCACCGGATTAATCGTTATGGTAAACGTTTGCGTATCGGATGTATCATCCCCTCCGTCGTCGGTCCCTCCATCGTCCTGCAACACCACATCCACAGCCGTCGATCCATTCGCGTCCGGCGCTGGGGTGTAGGTTAAATTACCCGTTGCGTCTATGGTTGGTCCAGCCGAAAACAGGCTTGCATCATTTGGAGTTACTGCAAACGTAAGTTGTTGGGAAGATTCATTGGCTGCACCGGGTGAAATATTCGTTGCCCAATTGGATACCGTTTGTGCTCCCGCATCTTCATCCACAGTCTGATCACCGCTATTCGCAAATGAAGGTTCATCATTCACCGGATTAATTGTTATAGTAAACGTTTGCGTGCCAGAGGTATCATCCCCTCCGTTGTCGGTTCCTCCATCGTCCTGCAACACCACATCCACAGCCGTTGATCCATTCGCGTCCGGCGCTGGTGTGTAGGTTAAATTGCCTGTTGCATCTATGGTTGGACCGGCTGAAAAAAGGCTGCCATCATTGGGTGTGACAACAAAAGTAAGTTGCTGGGAAGATTCATCCGGCGCTCCTGGTGAAATATTCGTTACAAAATTGGAGACAGTCTGCGCTCCCGCATCTTCATCGATTGCCGAGGGATTACTATTGATTGTAAACGTTGGTGGATCGTTAAATTCAGTTATGGTAATCGTAAAGGTTTCTTCAGAAGAAGTGTCACTTCCACCATTGCTTGTCCCCCCATCATCACTCAAACTGACTGTGACTGTGGCGGTACCAGAGGTATCAACTGCCGGTGTGTATGTCAGTGTTCCGTTAGAAGCAATCGCAGGCTGTTCACTAAATAAACCGTTATTATTATTGCTTGCGTTAAAGGTTAGAATTTGACTCGATTCATTCGCAGCACCTGGAGATATACTAGCAGCCCAATTGGATACCGTTTGTGAACCAGAATTTTTCGGAACTGACTGATCTGGCCCTTTAACAAATGTGGGTGCGTCATTCACTGGATTGATTGTTATTGAAAACGTTTGCGTATCCGATGTATCGTCGCCGCCATTGGCAATTCCTCCATCGTCCTGCAAAAACACTTCCATAGTCGCCGAACCATTCGCATCTGAAGCAGGGGTATACGTTAAATTGCCTGCATCATCTATGGATGGAGCAACTGAAAAGAGATCGCTGCCTTCAATAACTGTTACATTAAACGTCAGTTGCTGAGACGATTCATCGGCTGGACCTGCTGAGATGGCCGTTGCCCAATTGGATACCGTTTGTTCCGGCGCATCTTCATCAATTGTCTGATCATCTCCTTTCACAAAGGAGGGCTCATCATTCGCTGGATTGATCGTAATGGTAAATGTCTGTGTATCAGAGGTGTCATCACCTCCATTGGCAGTTCCCCCATCATCCTGCAAGAAGACATCCACACTTGTAAAACCGCTCACGTTGGGTGCAGGGGTATAGGTTAAATTGCCAGCGGCATCAATAGCTGGGCCTGATGAGAATAGACTGGCATCATCAGGAGTTACAACAAACGTGAGTTGTTGAGAGCTTTCATCGGCCCCACCCGGTGAGATGCTTGAAGCAAAACCGGTTACGGATTGTGCACCCGCATCTTCAAGTACCGCAGAAGGATCGCTATTTATTGTGAATGATGGTGGAGTATTGACATCGATGATTGTGATCGTAAAGGTTTGATCAGGCGAGGTATCATCTCCACCATTGGCTGTACCTCCATCGTCACTCAAATTGACTGTCACGGTCGCTATTCCCGAGACATCGGTTGCCGGCGTATAGGTTAATGTTCCACTTGGATCAATTGCGGGCTGAACACTAAATAATGAGCTATTATTATTGCTTACATTAAATGTCAGAGTTTGACCCGACTCATTCGTGGCTCCCGGAGAAATACCGGTTGCCCAATTCGATACGGTTTGAGCACCAGAATTTTTGCTTATCGATTGATTCGCACCCTTAGTAAATGTAGGTTCATCATTGACTGGGGAAATCGTAATTGTAAACACTTGTGTATCCGATGTATCATCCCCACCATTTGCGACACCCCCATCATCCTGCAAGAACACTTCCACCGTCGCTGAACCATTCGCATCCGCTGCTGGGGTAAACGTCAAATTGCCTGTTGCATCAATGGCAGGGCCAGCAGAGAAGAGGCTGGTATCATTGGGAGTAACATCAAATGCAAGTTGCTGGGTAGATTCATTTGATCCACCACCCCTTGAGATATCTGTTGCCCATT
>CAZEZQ010000606.1:0-4334 GCA_964516245.1 uncultured bacterium
TCAAGGGGGGTAAGCACCGCAGGGGCTGGGGGGATTCGGCGGTATGAGAAAAGCCAGATCCCCCCTACCCCCCCCTTAACAAGGGGGCATTCCAAGTTCACAATTTTTTGGTCATGATCAGAAACTTGGGGGAAGAGTTAAAAGAGTTTTTTATACTATTATGCCGCTTGGCAATGTGATTTCAGTAACTCGCTTGGATTGCCCATATAGATACCGATTCTATCATCATGCGGCAAAGGTTTAGACACAACCAGATAAAGAGCGCCTTTCTCTTGGGCCATCTGCTTTAATTCAGCACCGTCTGGCAGGTTGATTTTATTGCTGCTATGGCTAATAAAATTGCCTTCATTATCGCGGGTTAAAACGTGGAAGTTGAAACCATGCTTTCGATGATCGCATTCAGCAATAAAGGTACATTTGGAATTTGCCGTTACGATACCCCTTTCACCCTGAAATGGGGCTTTGGCAATGGGTTTGACACCATCGCTCTTGGTTTTGGGGGCATAGAGCCAGATGTGATTGGGGTCATTATGTGGGAGCGCAGCAAACAAAAGTTCATTCCCCTTTGAAATACACAAATGGCGATGAGAATTGAAGTTAAAGGAAGAATGACTGCGCCATCTCAATTTTCTTTTCTTCAATTTGGCCGAAACCAAAATCTGTTTTCCCTCTCGATTCCCAATCAACCACACACGGTCTTGCGCCCTATGAAGTGATTTTGCTTCATCCATCCATTTCAAAAATCCTGGAAGCCGTTTGCCTTTAACTATTTTGCCAGCGTTGTTCAGTTCATATCGATACAATCGGCTTTTGCCATCAGTCCATTCATCCAAGACAAAGAGATGGTTTTGAAAAAGTTCAATTTGCGGTTCATAAAAAAACCGGTCGGCTTTGAATTTTTGAATTTTTGCAGCATTAGAACGCATTGATTTTTCCGAATGCTCTTTCATGAATGCATCGACAGGACCTAAATAAATTTCACCTTCTTTGGTGACAAATGCAAATTGCCCATCTGATACGGTAGCGGCCACAATCCCCGATTGGCATTGCATCATCCACTGCCAGCGAGCCTGCTGTGGGGTGACCTTTGAGCATATTCGGTCAAGGGGATTCTTCTCAATCGTTTGAAAATCGGTTGTTGTGGAATTGGTTGATTTTGCGAGTCGTTTTTTAGCCAGATAAAGAATGAAACCCATAAGCAAAAACAGAAGCCACCACCAGGGGGAATCAAACCGGCCTTCGCTTTGATATCCCAAATTGCCGATGGAAGATGCCAATATAGATGCATGCGAAAATTCAGGAGTAACATCAACAATCATACGTGATACGCTTCTACCCAATGCACTGCCTGCTTTACCGCCTTTAGGCGCAAAATCGAAATCAGGCTTAGGTTCTTGCCCCATGGGTTTTTTCTCTGGCAAATGAGCGGGATAAAAAGCGCCGCTCCCTGAAGAGGCAGGTGAATTGAATTTCAATGCTTTTGAAGCTGGCGGAGTTTTGTTGCTGCCAGATGCTCCTGGTTTATTTTGAGTTTTAGGTTCTTTTGATGGTATAGGTGTCGCATTACCTTCATTAGGTTCTTCAAGGGACCGTGGTGTTTTCTCTGATGGATTTTGTTCATCTTCATCTGTATTCTTCTTTACATGTGGTTGATCTTTATCGTTTTCTTCATCTTTGTGCTCGTTTGTATTCTCTTTTTGTTCGTTTTTGTTATTTGGTGAAGTAGGTGTATTCGAAGATGAATTTGATTTTGCAGAATCTATATTCTGCTGATGGGGTTTCAGGCGGGGTGTTTTTAAGTTGTTGTTAACCGGATTGCCAGATTTATCATCCTTAAGTTTGTCTTTTTTATCATCTTCTGAACCGGCTTGTTTTGAATTCGCCGGTTTGCTTTGCGGCTCTGGTTCTGAAGCCTTTTCATCCTGCTCATCAGCCGTTTGGTCTTGTTCATCATCATTGGAATCATTCGGGTTATTTTTAGATTGGTTGGACTCTTTTTCTGCCTGTTGATTTGGTTGACTGGATTTATCATCGTTATCTAGTGAAGATTGGGGATTTTTATCAGGATCTGTATTTGACGCATTTTGCTTGGTTGTTGTATCATCCTCTGGATTTTGATTTGAAGAATTTTCCTCTCTCAAATTTTCATTTTCTTTTCTATTCGTCGGCTGGTTCGAAATGTTGTTGTCATTTTGGTTGGATGGTTTTTTATCGGATGATATTGAATCTTCAGATGATGAAACCGTATCTTCATCTGCAGGTACGGGCTGAGTATTGGAGTTCATTGGAATTGGTTTTGAATTGGTTTTGTTGGAACCAGAACCCGAAGATGAACCAACCGATCCTCCTTTTGTGTTTGCAATAGGGCTCTCGTGATCGTCTTTGGAAAGGTAAGAAACGGTCAACACGGGTAGAGGGGATTGCAGTAAATGTTCACCTGCTTTGGGCCGCAGTTCATAATGCAGAAAACGCGCGTTTGCGCCAATGCGAACTGAATCGCCACCCAAGGGCTGGCTCCAAGGTCCATATCTTTCGTTCGAAGTTTTGCTTAGGCGAAACCGAACAGATTGTATTTCTGCAGCATAACTATTCCATCCAAATGAAAGAATCGTTTGTTCATCATCCAGATCAAATTCACCATAAAGTGGAGTCAATCCACCCCCATTTTTTATCCCATTCAACAGTCTTTCTTTATGAGAGGCTGTAATCCATTCCGGCTCGTTCCATTGAATAGAATACCCACCTCCAGTAAATATGCCTTGGGTTAAATAAAACCGGTCTTCGTTGTTTTGAGTAATAATAAAAGGATTGGAATTTTCATCCAATGAAAATCCGGTTATTTCTGAGTCGATTTTGTATGATTCATTGGTCCAAACTGGCTTGGTTTGATCGAGTTTTGCTTTATGGAGACGCCAGTGATTCTCTTTTTTTGCAAAAAGCCACACGTTCCCAAAGGCTATTACTGGCTGGGAGACATTATCACATTTGGGGAGTTCACCCCACGTTGCAAAATGGGATTCATCATTGAAGCAATTTCTCTTCTGAATCACAGATGCCTTGTCTGAAATACGTACATTGTATACGAATGAAGACACCACATCATTGTCATGATCAGCCGCACCAGCTGAACCCCAAGCCGACATAAAATCGCCTATGGTCCGATGCTTTACCTTGACAATTTCGGCACTGGCTATGTTTGCAATGAGTAAGAGAAACAAAGAAAGGGCGCTTATTCTCATTATCCCCTCCCGTCTTAATAAAACCAATACAAAGTAATTCTGTTGTACTATGCCAAAGATATGCCGATTTTTTGGGATGTTTTGCAATGCAAGGTAAAGCAATAAAAATCAATATGTTAGAACAAATGAGAGGTTTGCATTTTGTGGTGTATCATTCTGTGTAAATTCATTTTGCATTGCAGAATGGTTGATTTTCTTTCATTTTGATGGGAAGCTGCTTTCACGTTCTATCAAATAAAACCCTTGCCGTTGGTGTGTGAAATGGGTACAGTTTTTCAATCGATTTCAATTCTATTAGAGGAGTGAACCAAGATATGAAAAATGCACTCATATTAATGGTTTTAATGATTTGCTTCAGTTTGGCTTGCAGCACAGGTGTATCGCAATCGGATGAAACTCAATCACAGAGTCAGGATGCAAGTATGGAAGTCTCAAAAAGTGAAGAAGTTGTGGTATTGAATACCGAAAAAGGGACAATGGTGGTCAGCTTTTTTGAAGACAAAGCCCCCAAACATGCAGAAAGTTTTAAGAAACTGGCCCAAAAAGGATTTTATGATGGAACCAAATTCCATCGCGTGATAAAAGGGTTTATGATTCAAGGGGGCGACCCTCTCACGAAAGATGATTCACAGCAAAACCGTTGGGGGACCGGTGGCCCCGGTTATACCATCGATGCAGAATTTAACGATGGCAAGCATGTGAAAGGAATTCTTTCGATGGCCCGTTCGAGTGATCCCAATAGCGCGGGCAGCCAGTTTTTTATCTGCCATGGCCGGGCTCCACACCTTGACGGCCAATATACAGCATTTGGGAAATTGGTTGATGGATTGGATGTTCTCGACAAAATCGCCAATGCGCCCGTCAAAGCGCGCGGGCGGGAACGCAGTTTTCCGGAAGACCCGGTTGCAATCAAAAAAGCGGAAGTGATGACTTGGGGTGAATATCAAAAATCGAAAGAAGAGAAATAACCTCCATTCCGCTTTCGTACATTTGATGTGAATCGGCTATACTATATAGAAATACAGTAACAGAGAAATCAAAAAGCCGGGTCCCAGGCAATATCGGCTTACGAACCAGGTCAGATCCGAAAGGAAG
>CAZEZQ010000607.1:0-4330 GCA_964516245.1 uncultured bacterium
CACAGCTTTTGACGTTGACTTGGTGGATTATCATTAAGGAGGTGATGAAATGGCCATGAATAAACCCGTCCATCCGGGAAAAATTATTAAGCACTCACTCGATTTGCTCGATTTGAATATAACCGATGCAGCCAAACGCCTGGGGGTTACCCGCCAAACCCTCTCGCGGGTAATCAACGGCAAAACCGCCGTCTCACCGGAAATGGCGATTCGGGTTTCCAAGGCGCTTGGAAGTACCCCGGAACACTGGCTCCGCATGCAAATGGCTTATGACATGGTCCAAATCCGTGAAAAAGTGGATAGCATTCAGGTGGAAAAGTTTCCTGAACCGGTTTCGGGGGCGGCTTAAGTGTGGGAAAACCCCCTTGGAAATATCGTGTGTTGTGTGTGTGCTTATGTAATGACATAGCGTGCCTATCTAAGTTGTTGTTTACCCGTAGGGTGGGTTCCAACTCCGCCACGGCGGATAGCCCACCTATTTTTTACTAAGTTGGCCTTTACCCACAAACAAAAGCGCTAGTACTCTGTCAATGATGAAATGATGGCAATTCATTTCAATGTACTAAGTCGCTAGGAGGGCGAGGTTGAAAATGCGCCGTGGCGTGTTCCCGCCGAGCCGGTTTTCTGCAAGCACGAATGCTAATATATTTAGAAGTTTTCACCCATCATTCCATGCTTGACCTACTACGAGTGCCATCAAGTTCATCAAGTCCATAGTTGATGCATTAAATATAAAACGATAATTTTGGTAACTATGAAAATATGAGATCTTTTATTCGAAAAAAGAGTTCCAACTTTCTGTTCTGAAGCCGTTATCCTGTCTATCCTTTAATCCTGACCATCCGGGTTCAGACAACAAAAACAGCCCAGGCAATACACCTGGGCTAATAATTTCCAAAATCAAAAAATTAGACTTAGGCCATTCATTGGGCAAATTAGTGCGAATCATTTTGAATTGTTATAACAATGTTGATCTCTTATAACATAATGGTATTTGTCAAGAATATTTTTTACTTCTTCAACTTTATATACGAGAAAAAATACAACACAAGCAACGCAGTAAAACTGAGGAAAGCGGGAAACAATCCCATCCCCACCATCCAGGGGTCGCTATCTTGCACTCCTCGTAATCCACCGATAATTCCCAACAATCCTGTAATAAACAAGCCTGCTTGCGCCAATTTGTCTTGCATCTTCATTCTCCTTAATTCAAAATAATGGAGTCAATTCAACGAGCCTATCTCCATTCTGGCATGGTTCAGTGTTCCATAAAAAGAAAAAATATAAAGTGTTTTGTGATTAAAGTTCACCTGCAAGAATAAGACAATCCGTCAAAAAGTCTTTTTTTGGAGCGCAGGCGTCCCCGCCTGCATCAACAAAATTTGGAGCGCAGGTCATAGACGCGCCTTGGTGGGCGTCCCCGCCTGCATCAAAATAAAGTAGCTCTTTAATATTTGGCTGCTATATATGGCAAAATTGATTTCTAGATTTGACTTTTTGCTGGATCGTTTATTCTATAAATCTTTCACGTTCCATATTCATTTCCCCAAAAAATTTGCTATATTAGATACAAGATTATTTTATCTCTATAAATGGGGAGGCGCATCATGGGTAATAAACAGCAATGCAGCCGTAGGGGATTTATTAAAACTTCAGCCATCGGAGCCACACTGGCATTTGGATTTGAAGACAAAGTGCTTCAAGCCCGTGAGAGCAATCCTTCACCCTCACTTTCCACCCGAAATCAAGATGATTTCCCAATGGGCAAGATCAAAGACTTACAAATCAGCCGCTTGATTTGCGGCGGCAATTTAATCAGTGGGTTTGCCCATAGCCGCGATCTAATTTATGTGTCATCGCTGCTCAAGAATTATTTCAGTGATGAAAAGGTCTGCGAAACGCTGGACATTTGTGAACAGCACGGCATCAACACCGCTATTTTGCGCTTGGACGATCATTGCATCCGCATTCTCGATAAATACCGCCACGATTGGGGCGGGCAGATTCAGTGGATTTGCCAGGCCAAAATCAAAGAAGACGACATCACCAGCGAGATCGACCGCGCCATCGATAACGGCGCCGTGGCGGTTTATGTGCATGGAGGCGTAGGAGACAGTTTTGTCCAAAACAATAAGGTGGACAAAGTCGGTGAAGCGGTGGCGCACATTAAAAAGCGCGGTGTGATCAGCGGTGTGGCCGGCCATTTAATCGAAACCGTCAAAGCCTACGAAAAAGCCGGGGTAGATCCCGATTTTTATATGAAAACTATCAATGCGAAAAATTATTGGTCCGCCGGACCCATGCCTCGCCATGATAGCGTTTGGGCCGAAACCCCCGAAGAAACCATCACATTTATGAAAACCATAAATAAGCCTTGGATCGGCTATAAAGTATTGGGCGCAGGGGCGATTCATCCCAAAGAGGGATTTCAATACGCCTATGAAAACGGGGCCGATTTCATCTGCGCCGGAATGTTCGATTTTCAAATCACCGAAGATGTAATTATCGCCAAACGTATTTTGAATGGAAAATTAAACCGAGAGCGCCCCTGGTGCGCATAAGAGATATTGACGTGCATTGTAGGGTGGGCTTTAGCCCACCAACAAAGCTTAAAACTTATTCCAATATTTCAATCTCTGCATTCACTTCAATCTTTTGATCTATACGAATGCACGATTTTACCATACTTTGAATTGGTGGGCTAAAGCCCACCCTACAAAATATCATTTTGTCCGTATTTAACTTGTAATAGGAGTCGTATCAACCGTGACCAAACCAACCAAAGAAGTTCATCGACGGCGGTTTTTGAGCACCACAGCCGCCGCCAGCTCGCTGGTGTTCACCAAATCATTGTATGCGCAAACTACCAATGCAAATGATGCTCTCAATGTGGGTATCATCGGCACCGGCGCGCAAGGGCAAATTCTGCTGACCACCTGCGCGCAGATAGAAGGGGTAAATGTCATTTCCTTATGCGACATTTGGGAAAATTACAATCTCTCCCGCGCTTCGCAAATGCTGCAGGGCTTCGGGCAGCAACATACCACCTACACCGATTATAAGGATATGATCGAGAAGGAAAAAAATCTGGATGCGGTGCTGATCGCCACCCCCGATTTTTGCCACGCCCAACAAGCCATGGATTGCCTGAACGCGGGATTGCATGTGTATTGCGAGCCAATGCTTTCCAGCTCTGAAGAAGAGACCCGAAACATAGTTCGCGCCGCCAAAGATTCAAGCAAACTGATGCAGGTGGGGTACCAGAAACGAAGCAATCCCTATTACCGCTATTGCTTTGACCACATCATTCACGAAACCCGGCTGCTGGGCACCATCACGGCCATCAACGGCCAATGGAACCAACCGGTGCAGACTGACCGGGGCTGGCCGCGCCGCGCCCCCCTCGCTGATGATGTCTTGAGGCAATATGGTTATGACTCAATGGACCAATTCCGCAACTGGCGCTGGTACAAAAAGTACGGCAGTGGACCGGTGGCCGAATTCGCCTCGCATCAAATCGATGTATTTAACTGGTATTTGGGTCTCTTGCCGAAGTCTCTCTATGCCAACGGCGAAACCTTGTACTACGACAAAGAAACCCACGAATGGCCCGACACCGCCATGGCCATTTGCGATTACGAAGGGCCTGAGCAAAGCGTGAAAGCGTTTTACCAATCCATCAATTGCAATAGCAATTTCGGCTTTTTCGAAAACTTCATGGGCAGCGAAGGCACCTTATACACCTCTGAAAACGTGGGCCGGGTGAAGGTTTACCGCGAACCCAAATCACCCGATTGGGAAAAATGGGTCCGAATCGGGATCTTGGGCACCCCCGAAAAACAAGAAGAAATGAAAAAAGAAGAAGAGGCCGCCGATGGAACCGTGGTCAAAGTGCAGGAATCGGTGATCCCCCCAACCTACGGCATTCCAGTCGAATCCAAAGACCCTCTCTTCCGCCCGCATTTGCAAAATTTCTTCAACGCCATTCAAGGCAAAGAATATCTGAACTGCCCGGCCGAAATTGGATTGCAGCCCACGATCATCGCGCTGCGCTTCAACCAAGCGGCAGAGAATGGAACCCAAGTGAACTTCCAAGCGGAAGATTTTCAAGTTTGATATCGTTTTTAACATTGTGAGGTAGAATATTGGTTCAGTTTCTTGCAGTAATATTTCACAAGTGAATTGCTGTTTCTATTCCTCCCCCAATGAAATGGGGCCTGCGCGCTGTGGCGGGGAGGTTAGGAGATTAAGTCATTAACTTAAGGGATTTTGCCGTGAGGAGGGCGAGGCTCCCGCCGAGCCGGTTTGATTGAACGACTTCTGATTTACG
>CAZEZQ010000608.1:0-1922 GCA_964516245.1 uncultured bacterium
GCCACGACGGATGCCAACGGGGTGGCCGAGGTCACGGTGAATGCGACGGACAGCATTGGAACCGGTAGGGCGACAGTGATCGCCACGGCCGGCGAATCGCTGACTGCGACCAAGGATCTTACGATTATCGGGCCGGCCTCCAGGATACAGCTTCTCTTGGGTGGCACAGATCCTGAGAATCCACCGAACTTCGGTGTAGGCAGCAACGTTCAGGTCACTGCCGAGGTCAAGGATGCTGCCCAGAACGACGTTGCGGACGGTACGCCCGTTCAGTTCAGCATACAGGACCCTGATCACATTTTCGCCGATAGCGGTGAACCGACGACGCAAGTCAATACCGTGGATGGACAGGCCACGGCTACCCTCGTTTTGGGCTCGGCGAACAGAGGGACGTATACAGGTGAGAATTTCTTTGGGGCCCACACTATTAACACGAACAACTCCCTCTTCATCCCCTTCGATGATTTCCATATCATCCGCTGGCATTTCTTCCAACGATTCAAGAGAGCAAAGTGTGACCTTGCCAACCCCTTCAGTACGTTTGGCTGTACGAGCGGTATCAATCGCGATCTGACGCAGCACAGTACGACCAACATCATAGGCTACGTTGCCACCGCCGATAACCACGACATTCTGTCCGAGTGTTGGAGATTTTCCTAACGAGACATCCCGCAGAAATTCGACCCCGCCGATGGCGCCTTCCGCATCTGCCCCGGGGATCGGCAAACTTCGAGAACGCTTTGCCCCAACGGCAACTATCACCGCATCATGCTCTTCCCGAATTTGTTCAAACGAAATATCTTTGCCCACACAACAATTGGTTTCCGCTTTCACACCCAGTGAAAGAATCACATCCACTTCAGCCTGGATCACACTGCGAGGCAAACGGTATTCAGGAACACCCACCGAGAGCATTCCCGCCAATACCGGCTCCATTTCATAAATGGTGACTGAGAAGCCCAACAACGCGAGGTCGTGTGCCGCCGCCAACCCCGCCGGACCACTGCCGATAATGGCCACCCGTTTGCCTTCAACCGGTTTTATGCGGCCATCCATCAGCGATTGTAGGATTGGAAGAAGTTCGTTTTGATTCTGGCATTGGAGGGGAGAATATTTCTTGGCGGATTGCTTGAGAAATTCGATCAAACTTTCTTGATTGTGTTTTCCGCTTTCAGGGCCATATTGTTCGCAAACAAAGTTCTTCAACCGACGGATAGAAATAGGATCATCATAATCGCCCCGTCGGCAAGCGGTTTCACAAGGAGCGCCGCAAATGCGTCCGCAAATCGAGGCCAAAGGATTGGGACCTCTTGCGATCAAATAAGCCAATTCATCCTTGCCTTCCGCAATGGCGCGAACATATCCGCGGGCATCGGTATGAACAGGACAGGCGGCTTGGCATTTGATTTGTTCACACCAATAGTCTTTGCCTGGAACTTGTATTATATTTGCAAGTTTAGGACCCATTGTTATTTACTCCACCAAAACACAATAAAAATTACAAAAAAGAAAAAATTACGTTTCGATTGGGCATATCCCCGTCATACGGCAAACCCCATCATCATTCACCGATTGAACCGGTAATGGTTTTTTTGCAAGCTGAGCTAATGTCCAATGCTTCAAAGCCGTTGTTATGGAGAGATGCAATTCATGCATGGCTTTATGAAAATTGCAGGCCTTGCGCAAATCATTTACTTCCTGGCAGTAATCTCCAAGAATTTTTCCTTGGCATGCCTCTACGATATCCAATAGAGAAATCTCTTGTGGATCACGAATCAAAGTCACCCCCCCACTAATGCCACGATGCCCGCGTAAGATCCCCGCTTTCACCAGCATTCCAGTCACTTTCGCCATATAACTGGGAGATTCGTCTAATGTGTCTGCCAGTGCACGTGGAGAGACCGGTTCACCTTTTTGATGAA
>CAZEZQ010000608.1:1932-4326 GCA_964516245.1 uncultured bacterium
TTTACCGCAATTTCACTGGTTTGAGTTAACATAAAATAATCTATTTAAGATATTATTTATCTGCTTTATCTTTTTATATCAGAAATTTCTTTTTGTCAAGAGAAAATTTTTCAGGTAATTTATTTTTTAAAGTCAAAGAATAATATTAAATTCAAACCAGTATGGACTGATGTTGTCAATTGACCGTTAAGAGATAATTATCAATAGATTTGTGAAAATCAAAACTCCCCCAATTTCGCCTCTCTACCTATAGCGTTATCTGTCCGATACTAATCAGTCTTTGAAACGAAGATATCATTCATATTTTTTTGTAAATATTTTATGTTCTCATCTGAGCTAGACATCTACAGATTGCAAGATCATTGCACGACGGCTATTTTTTAAGAGATTTCTAGAGAGAATACGATACGTAAGTTTTGATTTTTGAGTGTGTTGAAAAATCGGGGTGGAGGGATTTGAACCCCCGACACCCTGCTCCCAAAGCAGGTGCGCTACCAGGCTGCGCTACACCCCGTTTTTTTATTTGATGGGTTCAGTTGAAGGTTTTTTCCTTTACCGAAGGAAAATTTTAGCCCAATCTGAACGTAAAGGCAATCCTATTGAATATTTGATTTGATGAATTTAGAACTTTTCATATTTTTTACTCAATCCACCCGATTACTGATGCTCCAGAATACATTTTTTGATTGATTGGAATTTCTTTTGCTTGACTCCATTCTTTGGCTTTCACATAAAATATTGAGGGTGTGCGGGGTGAAGAATGATCTCCAAGCGAATATGCAATATAATTTTCAGAAGGCGATATGCTCTTATGGTAAGACTTCAATTCTCCTTCATACAATACTTCATCACGCCATTTTAAAAGGGTCTTTCCTGTCTGGTAATCTGTTTCACTCTGCAATGCCTTTGGTTCCGGCTTTTTCATCACAAATTGATGGTTTTCAAAATCAAGACCCGCGTCTTGCATCTTACTTCGAACGGAATGAATGCTGATCTCCAATGGCATATCGATGACTCCACTGGTTTGAGTGGCATTGGTGATGAGATTCACACATTTGAATTGATAGTGACCGTCTTGTTTCCACTTTGGTTCATCACTTTCATTTTCCGGCATGTGAAGATAGAGGATCTCATGGCCGCTGGCCCATTCTAAAGTGGGGCAAGGCCGATTGGATGAAGCCATAGAATATTCGGCTCGAACATGCTTATCCAAAATACTCCGATCAAGTGTTTCCAAATTCAGAATTTGCAATTCAAATTCTCTAGGGCCTCCTTTTTCATGTCCTGTTTTGTCACGGAAGGAGGCGATGTGTTTCAAATTGGGTGAAAACGTCTTGCGGCCGCTTAACCCAGTCAGCCATTCGGGATGGCTTTCTTGAGTGATTTGATGCAAAGCATCCATATGCAAATTGGCGATGTCAATTTTATATATTGTAAAAAACGAATCTTGGTTGGGGTCATCCAAAATTGAAGATTTGTTCAGAATAGCAGCCATCTTTTCGGAAGGCTTGCGGTGAGAAAAATACGCGTAGGCATACTCTTTACTTGGATGGGTTTTAGCATCAAAGATCAAACAATCTTCTCGAAGCAGTTTCCACAAACCATTCTCCAAATCGATGGCGTAGGTGTTGACTTGTTTGTGTGAGGGATTGTGGATACATAAAAGATAACGAAAGTCATCCAATCGATGCGCATTGATCGATAGATATTCATCAGTTTGGCTGGGAAAAAGTAGATCATATTTTTGTAGATTCTCGCTGCCCAACGAAACCAACGAGAGTGTTTCATGGTTGAATTTCCCGTGTTTGTAAATGAGCGCAGGGAAATCTGATTGTTGCAGAGTAGGGATCTCGCCAAACTCTACACCAAACACGCATTTGGACAAACAGTAAAAAATGAACAGCAAGCAAATTCTTATCATGGAGATTTCCGCCTTTGGTATTTGTATTAACAATATCACATCTTCATGAATTCGTCTGATTGGAATGTTATGATTTTATAAAATTTGTTGCTGCTTTGTTTCTCCATGTTTTCACGCCAATGAACCGCTACAATAAAAATAGCTGCGATTTTTCAATTGTTTCGAAAGTACACAAATACCTTCAATCTCGTTTTTTGGTGTTACGGGTATAGGGAAAGGATATATCTATGAACGATCAACAGAAACATACCAATCGGTTGATAAATGAAACCAGTCCTTATTTGCTGCAGCATGCCAAAAACCCAGTGGAGTGGTATCCGTGGGGTGAGGAGGCTTTTCGGAAGGCAAAAGCCGAAGACAAACCTATTTTCCTATCGATCGGATACTCCACTTGTCATTGGTGCCATGTAATGGAGAGGGAATCTTTTGAGGATACGGCAATCGCTGATCTTATGAATGAGAATTTCATTTGT
>CAZEZQ010000609.1:0-4325 GCA_964516245.1 uncultured bacterium
ATCTGCACCAATACCAGGCCTTTGGTGACAGGCCGCGTTATCGTTATCGACTTTGGCCCGGCAAATGTGAACCAGGCGAATTCACTCTCAATAGTATAAATGAGCTCTTTGTGTTGTTCGGTGGTAACCACTTCGGGCAGCATAAAAGGTGTTAAAATTCGCGCTTCTGAGTCTGCAAATAAAACTTGGGTTTCATTAATTTCTTCCATCTTGGCGCAAACCGGAACCGATACATTCCAAGTGACGCTGGCGGGTTGGACATCAGGCTGGCGGTAAATAACCACTGTCGTATCTTTTGTAAATAAATAGGCGGTAATGAAATCATCTTGCTGCATCACTAAATATTCGATGCCAGAAGATAACGAATCAAACTTATAGTAAGGTGGATCAGGCAGCCAATTGACATCCACTTGGTTGGATGAAATCGAATTTCCGGAAAATTTGGATACATGCCTGGGTGTTGGAAAGATCAACGGCGGCTGCCCTTTGTATGACCATGTCTGCAATCCTTTCAGCGGCAAGCGGCCGCGCAAAGTGACTGCGGTTTGATAGTTTTTCCCCACCACACAATAGGTGGAATGATCGTTTTTGAAAAATTTGGTGTATTGTTGATAGGGGAGGGTGTTTACCTGTTTGGGGATCTCATGAAAATGTGAACCCAGCAAAAATGTAAAGGCGCTGTTCTTAAACGATACTGTCTTCTTCAAGTCGATCAATGCATTTAAATAATGGGTGGCGAATTGTGCAAAATGGGGATTCTGCTTTGAATAATAAGTGAAAGCCCCCAGCAACGGCACCAGCGGGCCACCGTCTGTGCACCAGGTTTGTGTACTCATGCCTTCGAGGGGTCTCGCACCGGTGGTATACATCTTGGTACACCATTCCAAACTCCGAATCAGAATCGGGTCGAGTGATGAGTCGCCGGTGATCCAGCGGTATAAAAACAGATAGCGAATCGATTCCAGTGAATAAGTCAAATCTGGGCCCGGCCCGGTCAAGACTTCACCAGAATCTTGAAACAAAGATTTCACTTTATTCAATAACCGTTTCGCTTCTTCTCCATATTTGGATATTCCAGTATACCTTCCCCCCAAGGCCAATACGCCGCAAATTTTCACATTTTTATAATCGCCCGGCCGGCTTTTCGAATTCAACAGAGCGTTCAATCCCTTTTGAACCACTTGCTGGTAAGATTGTTTTCGCTTGCCTTGAAGTTCATTTTCTAGATTGCGCAAAACATAAATAAACGATTCTACGATAGCGGCGGTTTCATCTGGTTCTGTGGCATTGTCTGCAACGGCGCGTGAGAAATGTCCCTGTTCATTTTGTTGTTTGGCCAACCGGTCATGAATTTTTTGTATGGCCTCAATCAAAAAAGAGTCTTGGTAATACTTGGAATTGGGCAGTGTATAAGCAAAACTCAATGAAGCCGCCAGTTCAGCCATGGAAACGTACGATTGCTTCGGTGAAAAATTTTCTGGATCGAGTGCCTTTTTGATATCCCGGTCAAGCAGAGCCACATACAATCGTGACGCAACCGATTCTTGGGGTTGAATGGTAAGAGGAGAATTGGTTTCTGCTTTTGAATATTGAACCAAAACTAGGCTCAGCAACAAAATGGCTAAATAGTATCGTTGAAATCGATTCATCTTGCTTGTACACATACTTACCCTCTAAAATTCAAGGCTAATACAATAATAAAAACTCTAAAGGCGTAACTCTCTATGCGTTGTATTCTACTATGTTTTTTACTCATATTTCCACTTGCTTGTGGAGGTCCGCAACACTCTTCCGAAAAAGAGGTACTTCACTTGTTTCTGGATGGGAATTTGCTTGAAAGCGATGGCGTCTTCCGCAATGAGAGCGAAGAGCCCATTCGCTCGGTGTTGAGCTATCCCCATCAAGATACATTATGGTTTGGAACCTGGCACGGCAAACCCTCTCTCCGCTTCGAAAGCCATGTGCAAGGTTCATTGCGGGGTTCGCTCCATTTGCTTCACCGGAAGATTGGCAACAAAGATTTTGAAATGGATCTTTCAGCCTGGTTGGATGTAAACCAGCCGGAGGCTTGGAGCGGCATTCTCTTTTGGATGGCCGATCACACCCGAAAGGCTCTGGGTGTCCGGTGGAAATCATCCGGAATCAAAAATCGAGTCTCTGTCGAGTTTTTTACTTACACACAACCGCATACCCAAGCTGTAGAAACTATGTCTTTCCCCATTGAAGAATCCCATTGGGCTCCAGTGAATCTCATCGCCCGCAATGGCCTGCTGCAAGTGAATATTGATGGCCATGAAATACTGGCCGGTTTGCAGGACGATTGGCATCAAGGCAATTCCATCGGTTTGTTTCAAGGGTTTGGCAGCGGCTATTTTGCAGATTTATCGGTATATAACGGCAAAGAAACCATCTCCTATGACGATGTTTTTCAATCGTGGAACCGTGAAATGGTCAACACCACACGCAAAGTTGCCTTGGAACATTTCACGACACCAGATGATCTCATCGGTTACAACGCCCCTGTGCGACGGATCGAGATTGCCAAAGAATGGCGTACTTCCATCCCTGTGCATACACCTAGTAAATTGATATTTGAAACCAAAGTTCCAAGCCAGGCCAGATTGCATGTTGGATTCGGCGTATTGATGCCATTCGCGCTTTCCGATTCAAAATGCGAGTTTATGGTTTCTATTGATGAGGGCAATGGCCCTGAACAACTAACCTCCAAAACCCTTCATCCCCGAACAGAAAAGCCGGATGCTTTTCGCTATCATGATTTCCATATCGATTTGAAAGAATACGCTTTCAAAACTGTCAAACTCATTCTTGAAACCAAACAACTCAGTGGCGGCGAACCTTTGCTCGCTTGTTGGTCGGAACCCATTATCGGTTCCACGTTCGGCGCACCCAATCCCAATGTGATGAATGTTATGCTCGATACCCTGCGCGCCGACCGGGTGGGCGTGTATGGCAATCAAGACAATCTTACACCGGTGATCGACCGGGTGGCCGCTGAAGGAACCACATTTCTCAACACCATCGCTCAAGCACCTTGGACCACTCCTTCGCATGCTTCCTTGTTCACCAGCCTGTATCCTTCCGAAACTGGATGCGATAACGCCTCCAGCAAAGGCAATGTGTTGCACGAAGCCTATTTGACGTTGGCTGAAATCTTTCAACAGAAAGGTTACAATACCGCCGCGTTCACCAACGGCCTGCAAGTGCGGGGCGAACTGGGGTTTCATCAAGGATTCGACCGCTATTTGGATATTGAATACAACTCTTCGTATAGCACGGAAGCGGTGCTTCAGCGTACCCATGAGTTTTTGGATGCCCATAATGCCGCGAGCATGACCCATAATTATAGCTGTTTTTGGATGCCCATAATGGCGAGCCTTGGTTTCTTTTTCTGCACACCTATGCGGTCCATTTCCCCTACGAACACGAACAATTTTTGGATTACCGCAATTTGCCCCGCAATTGGAACGACGTCAAACATATTGACCGCCATGCGTATGACGGGGGTGCGCGTTTCGCCGATGAATGGGTGGGCAATGTGATTGATGAATTGCAAAGCCGGGATGAGTATGATTCCACGTTGTTTGTTGTCATGTCGGATCACGGAGAAGACCTGGGAGAACGGGGAATGCCCCGGCCCGCCCGGCACGGGCATGGTTTGTATGACGAGCAAATCAAAGTGCCTATGATCATGAGGTTGCCCCGCTTGTTCCCCAGCGGCACCCGAGTGGAAAACCAAGTGCGTTTGCTGGACTTGATGCCCACCATTTTGGAAACCATGCAGTGGGAAACGCCGCCCTGGTGTCATGGAAAATCGCTATTCTCTCTCATTCGCTCTCAAGAAACGCAAGAACGCATCGCCATCAGCGAGGGGATGACCTATGGGTATTCGCAAATCTCACTGCGAACCAATCACTACAAATTGCTAAAGCTAAAAGAGCCGTTGACCCAGCTGGATTCCCCTCCCACTGGAGTTGAAATCAAGCAGCCGCAGCCCTTGCGCTTGTTTCATATCGATGAAGACCCTGACGAACAAATCAACATCAAAGAGCAAAACCCAGACAAATTGAAAGAATTGCAGCGGGTCATGAATATCTTTCAGCAAAACATGGCCACAGTTGAAACGTTCACTGAAGGCCGGCTGCAAGAAATCCCCCAGATGTCGGCCAGCATGATCGAAGAATTACAGTCGCATGGCTATATGGGGGATGGCTAGGGGTTGATTAATATTCCTTCCCCAACTTTGGGGAATGTTTTTTGCCCCCCTTATTAAGGGGGGTAAGCACCGCAGGTGCTGGGGGGATTCG
>CAZEZQ010000610.1:0-4302 GCA_964516245.1 uncultured bacterium
GGGATTTACCGGCCTGCCTGTTTGCCTTGTTATTTATCACCGGGGTGAAATTCTGGCGTGAATCTGACTTGATTAACAACAAAACCCGCGCGAATTGGTTATCACCAGAAAGCCTGCACTCCCTTGTACGGCTGCCAGTTCTTCCCATCGTGACGATCCCTCTTTTGAGTTACCTATTGATGTATCCCTTCCACTTTCATTTCATCTCACGAGTCAATACGGTCCGTTTTATGACGGAAGGAAACACTCAACTCCTTACCTACCTTGGCTTGTGGGGACACATTTTACTGCCAATTCTGGTGGGAATTCTGCTTTATTTCATTGTGCGGCGTGACGGCTCTGTCTCCATTATGCGTGTGGTTGCCGCCACGGTGATTTTTGTGGTTCTTTTGGTCATTGCCCATTTCGTCACTCTGTTGAATCAAAACCAAGCCTGGCGTGAGTTCTTCACCGGCATTTGGCTAATTGGCCCCTGGCTCGAACCTTTGCACTACGCCACCCGGGCCACCAGTGCCCAAGGCCAAGGACCGCCTCTCGATTATCGGGTGGTCGGTTTGTTCTCACCCTTTTTAGTAATGCTTTTCTTGACCCTTTGGCAGCGCTGGCGAAACGAACGATTTGTGTTTGCCTGCCTTTTGGGGGTCTTGGGGCTCGGTTTATCAATGGGGATCGAATTTTTCTACATCAAAGAATCCTGGTCCGAACCCCATCACCGTTACAACACAGTATTTAAATTCAATCTGCAGGTGTGGCACTATCTTTCAATTTTTGCGGCATTAAGCCTCTATTACGCCTGGCATATTCTGCGTGTATTGGGTGAACAAATTGGCCCTTGGTTTACCCTCAGCAGCCGAACGCTATTGCTATTGATCACAATTGCTTTGCTTTTGCCCACTCTACCATTTACAGTAACCGGCCCTGCATGGGTCACTCTGACACACGGCGCCAAAGGCCGGGATGCCAAAGGAAACATTCCCAATGTAGACGGATTAACCTTTTTCAAAAAAGAACACGAGGGCCTCTACGATTCCATCCAGTGGTTCAACCGCTTTGTCGAGGGCACACCCACCATTGTTGAACTTTCAGACCGCCAATATGTCAAACCGTTTAATTCAATCGCTACGTATACTGGATTGCCGGCCGTTCTGGGTTGGCCCCACCACGTAAGCGAGCGGGTGCAGCACTTCGCCCCCTCTTACATTCAACGCTTTCAAGACGTGCAATCGATTTATACATCCGACGACAAAGAAAAAGTGGCCCGGTTGTTGGGCCAATACAATGTGGATTATGTGTTTTTCGGCAAACCCGAATTGTCTTGGAAACGCGGAGACCGGGACCGTGATCCCCCCTATGGCGAAGCCTCGCTTGAACGCTTTGAAGAGTGGGCCAACTATTTTCGCTTGCAATACCGGGTCAACGATACCTCCATTTTTGCCGTGGATGACAGCCTGAATCATCCCTATGGCTTTTTGCAGCAAGCTCAGCCACAAGCGCCCCCCGGCCTGCAGCCGCAGCAAAAGGGCCGCTCAATGTTTGAAGGCGGCCGGGGTGAAGGCAATGGGATGTTTGCGGAACCCCGGGGATTGAGCGTAGGCCCGCAAGGCAAAATTTTCGTTGCCGATTCGTTTAACCATCGCATTCAAGTCTTTCAACCCAATGGCGGCTTTGCATGGAAAGTCTTCAAATGGCCAAAAGCGAAAGGCGATGGACCCAAACAATTCAATGAACCGAATGACTTAACCATCGATCCGCAAACCGGAAATGTGTACATTGCCGATACCTGGAACAATCGGGTCGTTTTGATGAATCAAGTGGGTGAAATCATAGGGACTTCATCTTCCAGCTACAGTTTTTTCGGTCCACGTGGGATCGTATATCACGATTCGTTGAAAATGTTGTATCTCACTGATACGGGCAGCCATCAGGTGGTACTCATGGCGCCGGATGGACAATTGGTAACCCGCCTGGGCCGCCAGGGCGAGGCCGATCATGAATTCAAAGAACCAATCGGGATCGATGTATTGCCCGATGGTAATATTATTGTGGTGGATACCATGAACCGGCGCATGAAAGTTTATACGCCAGAAGGCAAGCTGGTATCAATATGGCCCATTCAAAGCGATAGCAATCCACAAGCCAATTTCGAAAGCCATGTTGCTTGTAACAGTGAAGGGCAAATCTATCTTACAGACCCCCTTGAACCTTCGGTTCATATATATTCCAATAAGGGGGAACTCATTCAAAAGATAAAATCGGATATCAATGGAACCTCACTCTATCAGCCCATTGGTATCGATTGTGGCCCTAATGGACAAGTCTTGGTGAGCGATTTGGGACAAAACCGCTTGCTTCAGGTGCAATAACTATACAACAACAAGCCCAATTGACGTACAATTGAGAGTATCTCATCATTCGGCCATGGAAGAAAAAGCCACACAACGTGTGAATTGAAACCATTGGGATCATTGTCAACCTTACTTGGAGAATTTAGTGGAAATAATAAGGTGAATTTTATGAAAGAATCATTACTCCAAACAGAATCTCAAATTTGTGATTATGAACTCGGCAATCACACTTTGACCCTCCATTATTCACAAAATGCTTTTTTCCCGACAACCACAACCAATGTGTTGTTTGACTCGATACCCCTGCAAGGCAGAGAAACGGTTTTGGATCTGGGCACCGGCATCGGCCCCATCGCCATCGCCTGCGCAAAATCGGGCTCTCCATGGATTGTGGGAGTGGATGTGTTAACGGAAGCCTGCCGCATGACTCACATCAACGTGCAGCACAATCATGTGCAAAACCAGGTAGACATCGTTCAAGGTTTTTTGCTGGAACCACTGAACCAATGCAAGTTTGATATCATTGTGGCCGATGTATCGGGCATGGCCGAAGATGTGGCCCGCTGCTCTCCCTGGTACCCCGCATCGATTCCAACCGGCGGCCAGGATGGCACAGACTTGATTATCGATGTGCTGCGCAAGTGCAAAGATTATTTAACACCGGGTGGGTGCTTTGTCTTCCCCGTGATTACCCTTTCACGGTATCGAAAAACCGTAGAAGAGGCAGAGAAACAGTTCGGCGGGCGTTTGCAACTGGTTACCGAAAAGAATATCCCTTTCCACAAAGACTTGTTGCACAATCTGGAAGCATTGGAAGAGATGCAAAACAAAGGCGAAATCGAATATTACAAAAAAGGCTCACGCTATTTTTGGAAATTGATGATTTATAAGGCGGTGGTCTAGCACTCTGTCAATGATGAAATGATGGCAATTCGTTTCAATGTTCAAAGCCGCTAGGAGGGCGAGGCTCCCGCCGAGCCGGTTTTCTGCAAACATGAATGCTAATGTATTTAGAAATTTTCACCCATCATTCCATGCTTGACCTACTACTAGTACTTCATGACAATTGAACTTAGGTGTTGCTGGGCGCTTACAATGTCACTCATTAAGTCCATTAAGTCCTTAATCAACTATTAACGCCATTGATCTTCCCAAAGAACGTTTGCCAGAATTCATTCGTAAAACATTGGCTGTTGATCTCTATCGGGAGGGTATTTTATCTCTTGGCAAAGCGAAAGAACTTGCTGAATTTGAAAACAAATGGCAAATGATTCAGTTGCTCAACTCAAAAGGAATCCCCATTCATTTCACCGCTGAGGATGCCTACACTGATTTTAAAACTTTGAAACAAATAATCCCGTGAATCAGATCATTGTTGTCTCCAGTTCCCCCAATCCTACCTAAATCTATCAACTAAATTGGCACAAAACCTGCATTATTGCGAATATGGACGTTCTTACACTTTTCTAATTTGGAGCGTAAAGCCATGAAAAACAACCACCTAACTCAACAAATCACCGAAACGCTGGAATTATGCCTCTCTAAAATTTCCAAGAAATTGCAGCAGGATTTCGACCCCGAAGACAAAAATTCTATCAAACTTTTGCAGCACTACCGTTCCACTATATCCACCTTCCGCGCATGGCTCAAACAAACCGGTGAAGCCATCACAAACCTCTCTAGCAAAGTCAAAAATAGTCTCCATAGCAACAAAGAAAAGAAAGCCAAAACAAATTCAAACGAATTACCCGATCTATCATTCAATTACCCACGCAGCAAAGAACATGAAAGGATTACAGCGCTGATGAACCAGCCCAGCGGGCTGCATTATAAACCCGCTTCCAGTTAATTAAAAAAATTGTGATACAGCCGTGTAATCGAATTCAGCCGAGTAATCTAATTTTTGTGATGCGCCCTTTTCACTGAATTCTTGTGATGCGGCCTTCCAGGCTGCAAT
>CAZEZQ010000611.1:0-4295 GCA_964516245.1 uncultured bacterium
GAGCTCATACCACAGCCACAAGAGATAGGCCCCATCACCCGAATGGTCCCATTGGGCGTCGGGCGAATCGCCGTACGAGTTGTAATTGGCGTGGCTGCCGTCGGGTTTCACCCGCCTTGGATACCAGCCGTTTTTGGTAGGTTTGATGTGTTTCCACAGCCAATCGGCGGACCGCAGAGCGGTATCGCGCAAGCGGGTTTTAAGCGGTTCTTCCACCAGGTCTGAGGCCCAAAACAGCTGCAGGCATACCCGCGCAATCGAGCCCGGGCAAAACCAATGGTCTTCGGATTCTTGATGGCGGTAATTGAGATAGTATTTGTTGGTGTTGTTTTCGCGGTAGGAATAGACGAACCCATCTTCGCGAAAGAATCCACCCTCCAGCGCATGATAGAGCAGGGACATGGCGATTGCCTTTTGCCTGGGGTTGTCAAAGCGGTTGGCGTAGGCATGGATCATATACGCGCCGCCCACCAAGTTCGCCGCCCAGCCCACACCCTCAATGCCGCCGAAGTCGTGCCACAACTGCGGTTCACCCTCAGGAGTGACGAAGGTGGAACGGGCGCAGAGGTTGCCTTTGTATACATCTAAACAGTTTCGCGTGGCAAAATCGAGCGAATCTTGCATGCTGTTTACGATGGTGTAATTTGGGTTTGCGGGCCGGTAAAAGTTGGCAGTCATAATTATTTGTTATACTCTCTTAATCTTAGACTCATGATACAAAAAAAATCTGATTTTGTGAGAGGGAAGAAACTCAAAGCCATAAAACCGATGGAGATAACGAAAAACTTTACTCAATGAAGACGATTCGGCAAAAAGTCTTTTTTGGAGCGCAGGTCATAGACGCGCCTAGGTGGGCGTCCTCGCCTGCAACAACATACAGGGCAAATTGGATGGCTGCGTTACTATATGTTGTTTGTTTTCTGGATCAGGCTTTTTGCTGGATCTTCATCAATGTAAAATAGTGCATGTCGAAAATTAGCAAGTGAGAGTAGCGCAATGAGTCAAATTCAAGCCCCGGAAAATATGACGCATTTGGTTTTCGAGGGTGAAAGTAGTGAACTCTATCATTACATTTGGCGGTCATCTCAGCAGTGTTTAGAAGAAGCCAAAGCTTCATTCGCTATAAAGGAAATTGATTCTGAAGAACTGGAACAGGTGAAAACTGTTATTGAAGAAGAACTTAGCGAAGCCAAAGAATATCGATTTAGCCTTTCGACAGTAGACAATCGAATTCAAAAAAATAAAATCCGCAATCCTGACTTGCGGAAATATTTTTCTCAGAAAACTTCAAAAGGGCAGCGTAATTCAAATTATTTGCTTTTGGAACTATTCACCGAACCTCCACCCGAATCAATAGATTCAAAAGTGATTCAAGCGGCCCTCCCTTTGCGAAATGATTTCAATCATTCATTGCGTTTGCGAATTAAAATGATTTGGTGCTGGGATGAAATATTGAAGGAACAACAAGAAATTTTACTGATTCGAGTGCAAAAGTTGGGCAGCCAATTGCTTTTTTTAGCCATTGAATTGAAAGATGAAGAAAGCGAACAGCTGGTAAAAGAAATTTTATTATCATTGGATTTGCGGGCCACTGAGTCTGATGGATTAAAAAGCGAATTGCCCAAAGACATTGGGGCGCTGAAAGATCAACTTCAAAAAGGCGTAACGGAACTCAATCGCGTATACAATTCGATCACCCACCTCGATCAACAACGGCAAAGCATTAAAAAAACTCAGACACAGATTCAAAATCAGATAGAAAAACCTTATAGTAGCCGTATGTCGGCAAATTATAGATTTGAAGCCGAAGAACCTGTTCATCACTCTCAAACCCGGCGGATGGTATTTGGCCATGAAAATGATTGATTTTAATTTAAGGAACGTATTTCTCTTTGCGCTCTTTTTTGTCGCTGCAATACAAGCATATTGTGAACCATATTTCAAAAGTGAATTGATTTTCCCCTTGGAAAATTGGCACAACCATGCTTCAAGCATTGTCGAGTGCCCCAATGGAAATTTGTTGACTGTATGGTTTCATGGCTCCGGTGAGCGGCGCTCGGATGATGTAGTTATTCATGGCGCCAAAAAGGTTCCCGGTGCGGAGGGATGGAGCCAGCCATTCATTGCGGCGGATACGCCTGGTTTCCCCGACTGCAACCCTACGATCTATATCGACCGGAGTGGAAAATTGTGTTTGTTTTGGGCCAACATTCTCGACAATCATTGGGAATCGGCTTTGTTAAAATACCGCACAGCCAATGTTCCCGATCATTACCAAAATATGGGAGAAGAGATCGAGTGGGATTGGCAGGGCATCATTCATCTGAAACCTGAAAATTTCGCCGAAAAGGTCAAAGAGCACATGCCGGCTTTCAAAGAACGCTTCAAAGACCGGCTGCCAGATTATTCTGAAGAAGAGTGGCAAAACATTCAGCCCGGTGAGCGTGGTTATTATTACACCGACCGGGCGCTGAACGACAAATTGCAGCAACGCATTGGATGGATGCCGCGCATCTCACCTATTGAACTCTCAAGCGGACGCATTCTTTTGGGTTTATACACCGATGCCTACTCCGTTAGCTTGGCCGCTTATACCGGCGACTTGGGAGAAAGTTGGCAAACCAGCGAACCGATTGTAGGTTTTGGCAACATACAGCCAAGTTTCGTGGAAAAATCAGATGGAACGATTGTGGCTTTTATGCGCGAAAATGGGCTCACCGATCACATCCGAACGGCGGCCTCAAACGATCAAGGCCACAGTTGGAGCGCCGTAAGCGAAATGAAGTTCCCCAATCCAGGCGCGAGCGTAGAAGTGCTTCACCTTGACAACGGGCATTGGGTATTGATGTATAACAACACCACAGATGGCCGGCACAACCTTCGGCTTTCGGTTTCTGATGATGAGGGCAAAACCTGGAAATGGCATCGCAATTTGGAAAATGTGGAACCGGGTAAGGGATCTTTCTCATACCCCAGCATGATTCAATCAAAAGACGGGCGCATTCATGTAACGTATAGTTATCACATGCCAGGAGGGAAGAAATCTATCAAGCATTGTGAATTTGATGAGGCGTGGATATTGGAGGTGAAATAATTATATTCATCGTATATTGACTAATTAATCCTTTAGATGATATATTTTCTTCGGATTATTCTCAAATTGAAG
Source organism: uncultured bacterium (assembly GCA_964516245.1). Classification (GTDB taxonomy): domain Bacteria; phylum Hinthialibacterota; class Hinthialibacteria; order Hinthialibacterales; family Hinthialibacteraceae; genus CAZEZQ01. The sequence continues at coordinate 3,167 of CAZEZQ010000611.1, forward strand.
ATTAAAAATGGAAGACTCATTACGCCAAAATATTTCAGATTTAATGTTAGATTCTCACTATAATATTTTTTACTGTGAAGAACTAGCGAATAAATATAGAGTAATAGACCGTAATATCAAACTTTTTATATCTCTTTCATCTTCAGGTGCATTGACTTCATTGATACCAAATGATGGGAGTTTCAATTATTTATCAATTTTTTCAGGTATCTCAACATTATTAACAGCAGTATCAGCTTTTTATTTATTGCATTTAGATTCTTCTGGACAGATATATAATATATCCCAAGTCCAAAGATTTTGGATAAAATTAAAGATAAAAATAAGTCAGATTTTGATTAAATATGAAGACGACAAAATTATCAAAGAGCATTACGATTCAATTCTCGAAACCCTAGAAAATGCAGAATTAAGCAGAATCGAACTACCACTTGATAAAAAATTACAAGAAATCTGCTATAATAAAGCAAAAGCCAAGATGGATGATAAAAATAGCTATGATTGAAATGAAAATAAAATCTCTAAAAATTCCTTTGCCTGATAATTATAATTGGCCAAAAGCACCCTCTTGGAAAAAGTTGAATAATATGGCTATATCAAATTTAAAAGAAGAGGGGTTATACGAGAAATTTGATTCTTTCAAATCCAAACTTCATGATTTTGATGAATCAAAATTTGAGTCAACTGAATCAAATGAATTCTATCGAATCACCAAACAATAAATGCGGCATGATAAATTTGACCAACACCAAATTTGACCTACCCAGTTGACAGACTCAACTATTTCCAGTATATTTTCTCTCACTAAATGCGGAATCTGTAATCAATGTCATTAACGTAAGCGGGAGGGCGAGGCTTAATCGGGAGGGCGAGGCTCCCGCCGAGCCGGTTACTCGTTCAAGCGGCCCATGCGCTTTCTCCATTCAATACCCAATTTGATCTTAAATTAATGACATTGAATCTGTAGCATGCAGGAAAAACTCATATAGAGTGGTGGAGGGACTGGCCCTGTGAAACCACGGCAACCAGTGGGGAACCTTCTTCCTCACCCGGTGCCAAATCCTGCGGAGGGGCTTTGTGATGCGCTGTGCCCCAGAACACGGCGCTAGAGACACAGATGCCGATCACT
>CAZEZQ010000612.1:0-4290 GCA_964516245.1 uncultured bacterium
CCACGACAAATCCCACCCCAATTACCGCGACCCCAACGACTCTGAATTGCGCGAGGAAGTGATTCAGCGTTTAAAGCGGGCCACGCCCGAGCGAATCTTCTACATCCGCTACGCCTTCTTGATGGGCTTCACCCTGGAAGAAATATTCGAACATAGCAAAATCGACCCCTGGTTCTTGGCGCATTTGGAAGAGATCATTGCGATGGAAGAATTGCTGAGAGAGAAGAAGGGGGAAGTGGCTGGGTTGCTGGGTTTGTAAAAACAAGGGTAAAATCAAGAACATTCTAACCGTGGCCTCCGCCGTAATTCATTCAATCAAGGGTCGGTAAAGAATGATATGCCATTGGAACAAAAAATACACAGGCCACCCGCTTGAAATAAAATCGGGGAGGTACAACTAATAATGGCAATTCCTCAATTGACTATCGAACAGGTTCTCACTGTCATTCCTTCTGCTGGCAATATCCAAGAAGTGGACCGTGGAGGCCAAAAGATCGTGTTTTCTGGGATGATTGATAGCCGAAAGTATGCGTTCAAATTCATGGCCCCGAAACCCTCACAAATAAGTGGACAATATAGCGAATCCCTGGACGATGTGACCTTGCGAGTGCAACGCGAGGTCGAAACCATGCAGCAATGTTCCACACCTCACTTGGTTGGTATGGGACCAGTCGGACTGAACACGACGGATATTACGGGTGATCCTATCATCTACTTCAGCGAAGAATTTGTGGATGGAGAGAATTTGAGTTCATATCTTGAATCTAATGGTGTCTTTTCTGTTAACGAACTGGTTCGTCTCGCTTTTCATATGTCTGAGGCGATTAAGGCAATATGGCAGTTTTCTAAAGTACATCGAGACATAAAACCTAGAAACATCATGCGACGAAGAGAAAATGGCGACTTTGTTCTCTTGGATATGGGCCTCGTGTTTGATTTGCAGGACCAATCGCTCTCCATCTGTCCTGTTGGGACACCTTTATACTTTTCTCCTGAGCAAATGGACTTTAATAATCGAAGAACGATCATGAACTTCCGTTCGGACCTGTTCTCTCTTGGAATCGTCATGTATGAAATGGCGACTGGGAAACATCCTTTTATCGAAGGCGCAACAACCACATGGGAGGTTATCGGGAACATTATGAACGCCACGCATTGTTCACCAAAAGAACTGCGTCGCGAACTTCCCGAAAAGATCAGCGATATAATCATGAGGCTTCTGGCTAAACGACCGGCCTTGCGATACCGCAGCATCGAGTTGTTCCAAAGAGCGCTTCGCGAAGTCGAAAACGAAGAGGGCATGCAATGAGCGTATTGGCCCAATGCGGACACGGACGAGGCAGCAAAATCGAACGGGGCTTAAGCGATGGTGTTATACATGGAGTGATTATGAGCCCGCGCGACGAAAGAAAGGACCGTCTCGAACAGGCGATACAGGATTGGGGCGGTAGCCATCCGAATGCTTTAGTCATGTTCGATCCTCAGTTCTATGCCGCCACTCTGAACAATCCCCGTGATGGACATCTCAGCGAATTCGATTATTATAATAATAACAGCACCTTAGGGCGCACACATTTCTCGGGAACGCGTATTCAGGGCTATGTTCGAGAATGCCTTGATTACCAACACCAGACCTTTGGAAACAATATCGCTTATTTGATCTCCCCAACCATCCTTTTCGATGCTTTTCGTGACTCCTGGAGCCAGATTGCATTGAACATGGCCATTGAGTCGGCGGATTATCATTCCAGTCTTACCTCACCCCGACCTTTGCTCATTTCACTCGTTATTTCCGAAACCGCATTCCAAACTATGGATGCCGTTGAAGAATTTCTCGACGCTCTTACGGAAATTGATGCACAAGGATTCTATATCATTATCCGACGAAACTCGGAATTTGTTCAGAACGCCATGGAATCCGCGTCATTCGGTCGCATCATGTATTTCTACCATGTGCTGACGACAATCAACGAATACAACGTCATAGTGGGATATAGCGATTGGCACAGTTTCCTTTTGGAGGTTGCAGGTGTGACGCACACAGCTACGGGTTGGTATCAGAACCTCCGTCAGTTTTCACTGGCGCGGTTTCGACCTTCATCCGGCGGGCGGCGTCCCAACAAGCGCTATTCATCCGCTCCCTTGTTGTCGTACCCCCTTGTCAACCCCGAATTGCAAGACATTCACTTGGCGAATCTTCTTCACCTCGTTTTGAGCGGATCGAATTATGATGCTATACTTCAAAATGGTCCTGCTGCTGGCGAATCAAACTGGACGGATGAAATATCTTGTCTTGCCCATTGGTATAGCCTGAACGACTTATCTCGACGTATATCTGCCCACCATGTTCAAAGCGTTAAAATTCAAGAGGCTGAACAACTAATGCAGAATGCGCTGACACTATATGCTCAACTTGAAAGCCAGAATGTTTCTTTCGATCCAACTACCGGGCCGGATCATATCCGTGAGTGGCAGGATTCCCTTCAGGAATTCCGAGCCTTGGCAGGTCTATAATGAGCGAATCCCAAAGCACATATACTTCACCGTTCAGCTATTCCGAAGAAGAAATGGCGGAGGCTTTTCAGCGTATGCTTCTATCAGAGAGCGGACTTCCTGGTGTCGGCTGCTTCGGTGCAATCTATCGCGAGATTTCATGTCGCCAAGGACGGCCTGATTTTATCGCTTTACGCTACAAATCATCTTCGGATCAGTGCAATAACATAAACGTACCAGGGCTAGTCGGTCCTGTGATACTACAAAATCTCAAGCCAAAAGCTCCACGCACATTTGAATATCTCCTAAGGAAATTGGAGTTTGGCCGCGAATCGATCCGAAAATCTTTGCGGTTGATGATCGAAAAAGGATACATAGAGCAATTGGAAAGCGGTGCTTATCGGCTCGCGGCTAAAATGAATTACAAAAAACCAGAAATCTGGATGTTTGAACTCAAATTGAATAACCCCAAGAAAGCTGTCTTCCAGGCTCAACAAAGTCGAGCCTATGCTGAAAGAACTATTATTGTAGTTCCTCCCGGTCAAGAAAGAAACTATGATCGTTTTCGTGAAACGATGCAGCGCTGGCATATTGGCCTGGCAAACTTCAATCCCATTACTGGCGTCTTTCGTTTTGTCAGGAAAGGAAGAAAAGCGCGGGCACTTTCTCAAACACAGCAAATCTACACCCTATCACAAATGGCAAGGAGATTTGAATTGAGAGGTATAGATTAACAGGTATAAAAATGCCGGGCCATGGGCAAGGCGTTGTTTGCCAGCCCTTGAATTTTACTCTAGGAACACTGAGAAATGCAGTTGATGCAAGAAGGGATTGAAGGTTTGGTAAAGTAAAACAATGCACGATTCATCTCGAAGCCATAACTGAATTTTGTTCTGTATCTCATCTGGTTCGAGTCAATGCACTTGGGGATTACAAGGTGGGAATCAACAATATTCTACTCTAGCCACCCGCCCGAACGCCGGGCAAGAGGAAAGAAAAAACCCTTGACAGGTGTTGACAGATATGCCACCATATATTTATGGTAGAAGAAACAAAACGGGATGTTTCGTGGGTAAAAGCCGCTCTCAAAGAGTTCAACACTTTTCCCCAAACGGCAAGAGAGGAAATCGCCGATGCACTTTCTGTTGCCGCCGATGGGCGGATGCCAGAAAGTGCAAAACCCATGAAAGGGCTAGGTCCTGGAGTTTTTGAAATCGTCTTGCGCCATCAAGGTGATGCGTACAGAACGGTTTATGCGGTTCAAATTGGAGATGATTTATGGGTGGTACATGCCTTTAAGAAAAAATCAACAACCGGCATTAAAACCCCGAAACATGAAATCGACTTCATACGGAAAAGGATTAAAGTGATAAAAGAGGTATTAGGATGAACGAAGAAATTGAACTTGTCCGAGGGAGTGGAAATGTTTACAAAGACCTTGGCTTTCCGGATGCAGACGTTCGGCAAACGAAGGTTTTATTGGCGTCTAAAATCATTGGTATTTTAGATGAACGTGAACTTTCTACCCGTCAAGCAGAAGGTTTAACAGGCGTATCCCATAGTGAATTTTCAAGGATACGCAAGCCAGACCTGAAACGGTTTACCATTGACCGGCTGATTACGATTCTGAACAAATTGGATCAAAAAGTGGACGTCTCCTTCACTGTCACCGCCCATCATAATGACGCGGCGGCGTCCCGTGTTCATTCCTGAAAAGGCTGAAGCCGCCTTTCTGGACGGCCTCGTTACTCCTTCCCCGCGCGGGCGCCAAGGGCATGGCGTTGTTTGCCAGCCCTT
>CAZEZQ010000613.1:0-2502 GCA_964516245.1 uncultured bacterium
ACTGCTTCAAAGTAACGATTCGTTATCGCAACAGTATCTTAGTGATGTATTTTTTTCAGAAAAGTATTCGGAACCATGTTTGTATATTGCGACTTCTAATTATAAACAACGAAAATTGTATTCTGTGCTATCTGTCTTAGTGAGTGTGCGGACCATATGGAATTTGTTTGATGAAGGATCGCCCACAAGGTTGGCTTATGGAGAAACAGGGGACGCTTATATGGTGGATTCGAATGGGCGAGTGATCGCTCATCCCCGGGTTGAGGAAGTCATGGAAAATCGTGATGTCAATTGGCTCCCTTCGACTATAACAGAATCGGGGGAGGGATTGCAGAGTTATTTTAATGACCAGGGCTCGCTGGTGTATGGGACGGCGTCTATGATTCCAACATTGGATTGGATGGTTGTCGCTGAAGTTTCTGCTATGGAGTTGGCCGGTTCTTCTGCATCCACTCTGGGATTGCTGGTTTTGATTCTTTTGTGCGTGGTGATTCTCTCTACATGGTTGTCGAAACGATTTTCGACTGCTGTTACTCGGGATTTTCAAGAATTGCAGGAGTTTTCGAACCAATTGGCCGGGGGAAATTTGGATGTACGCGCCGAAGCGAATTCGAACATTCGAGAAGTGCGTGAGTTAACCGAGCGCTTCAACCAAATGGGCAATCAGCTTACGGATACGATCGAGCAATTGAAACTGGCCGACCGGTTGGCGGCGCTAGGCAAGATGGCGGCGGTGGTGGCGCATGAAATTCGAAATCCACTCCAGGGGATGAAACCGTTCATCCATTTGTTTGAACAGAAAGTGAAAAATCAAGATCAAAATTACATTCAAGGTTTTGTTGATATTATGCCGTGTGAAGTGCAGCGGTTGGAAACCCTGGTTAACGATCTAATGAACTATACGAGACCTCATGTTATTGAAAAAGATGCAGTGAACTTACAATCAATCTTTGATTCGATACAAACTCAATTGAGTTTAAAACTGCAGGAAGACAATATTGAGATGGAGATTGATGTTGATCCAAATGTTGGCTCAATTCAATTGGATCAAAACAAAATACGTCAAGTTTTTATAAATTTAATTATGAATTCGATTCAGGCTTTGAAAAGCCAAGATGATGCGCGTATTCGCATTTTTGCAAAAAGAGAAAATATAAATTCTCAATCCAAGATAAAAATCACTATTGAAGATAATGGTCCGGGCATACCAGAATCAATTCGTGATGTGCTATTTGAACCATTTACCAAGGGAAGATCGGGAAAAGGAACAGGGCTTGGCATGTCGATTGCTAGAAGAATTGTAGAAGAGCATAAGGGAAAACTTTCTTTAGAAAGGACATCATCCGAAGGAACGTTTTTAACAATCATTCTCCCAGATCTATCGGATTGAGAATAAAGCCATGAAGCAAACCGCAAAAATTCCTGTGCTTGTTGTAGAAGATCATGAATCAACTTATCGTGGATTAAAGTTGATTGTGGATGAAATTGCGAATATCGATTGGGTGGATCAAATGGAAAGTGTAAAATCTTGTTCATTGGATAAATATTCTTGTGTTATTTTGGACTTGGGATTGCCTGAACCCATTAACGGATTGATGGTGTTAAGGTATATTAAAAATTGCAGGCCGAATTTGCCAGTGATTGTGGTTTCAGGGCATTCTGATATCCGGCTGGTGAAAAGCAGTATGCAAATGGGAGTGGCGGAATTTCTTGAAAAACCGGTTGATGCAAATCGGTTGACTGTGTTGCTAAGTGAACTCTCCAACTGAAAAAGACAAAAATTATGGCTGCTTCAAAAAAAGTTTTATTTGTGGATGATGATACGTATTTTCTGAAGACGGTTGAAACATTACTCTCCAATTCATTTCAAATCAACACAGCCACATCGGTTCAGAATGCGTATAAATGTTTGAGTACAGAACGGTACGACGCTATTGTTCTCGATCATCTATTGGGGGAGGAAGAAGGGATACAGTTGCTTGAACAAACGAGTCAGCAACTATCTGTTCCTGTAATTGTATTAACCGGCCATCCTTCTGAAACGATGATGCATCAATACCGCTCTCACAATACGGTTAAAAAATTCTTAGTAAAACCAGTTGATTGCAAAGAACTCGAAGTGCAATTGCATCAAGCCACGTCTAGCATGCAATGGGAGGATATCAATAAAATACTCACCAATCTGAATCATTCCAAACTGTCATCCGATTTATATCGTTTGATTTTGCATGACATTTCCAACATGATGACGGTGGTCAACGGTTCGGTGCAATTAATGCAATTCGACCTGGATAAATACAAAGACCGTTTGGATCATTTGAACACGGTTTTGCAACGGGTTTCCCGTTTAATTCTCAATGCAAAAAAAATTCATTGGTCGGCTCAAAGCAAGGTACAAGAATTTGATGTAGGTGAATACATCAAAAATCTTGTGGAGATGTATTCTGAAGTCATTTCTCCTTCTATCAAGATTATGTGCATGTTTGACACCGAGAGTATAAA
>CAZEZQ010000613.1:2512-4289 GCA_964516245.1 uncultured bacterium
ATAAAGGTGGCTATGTCTCGCCTCATACTCGAAATCGTATTGAATAATTTGATTCAAAACTCGATTCAAGCGATGGATGAAGGCAAAGTCATCATCAACCTTTCAGCGAATTCACGGGGCGATATTCGAGTGATCGTTAAAGATACAGGCTATGGCATCCCTTACGAAGTTCAAAATCAGTTGTTTGAAGAGATGGTCTCAACCAAAGCAAATAGTATGGGAATCGGGCTTTTTATATCAAGAAAATTAATGAATGAAATCGGAGGGGAAATCGATTTACTAAGTACATCCGATGATGGTACTGTTTTCGAACTTGTTTTGCCTGGTTCGCTGCGTGTATGAAAGAGCAGATTTCTTATTGGAAATTCATTCGCCTCTAATTCTTAAAATTGATTTTTCAAAATTTCTGTATACCCGGTCAATTCCATATATCCCGATCCTGTGGCTGATCCGTTACATTCAACCGGCCCTTCCCAATAGATGATACCAGATGTTTCATCTGTCCCCATTTCAGAGGAATGCAATTTTGGTGTAATTTGAAATTGTAATTTTTTCTTGGGAATTTCAATTTCCCATCGTATTGGGTAGCGGGCATCTGTATTTGGGCTTTCCCAATACTCCAAGGGAGTAAGGGTAAATTCTTTTACGGATATATGTTCGGTGGTTCCATCTGCATTCACCAGGGTTCCTGAAGATTGGGGGATGGGAGTACCATCGTTTTTGCGCAATTGATAGATCATCAAGTCTCTTCCATCATCCAAATGCAATCCCCACCAATCCCATCCAACGACATCTTCGCCCAGTTGGCTGGTCCCCCATTCATGGTCAAACCATGATAGGCCCTGCAGCGTATAAGTTTTGCCTTTCCATTGTAAATCGGCATGGGTTTCCAAGCGGGTGTAGCTGATATAGGCCGACGCATTGCCGGGATCGTCTCCTTTTTGGGAGTAGCCGTTTTTCCCGTGTTTGGCGAGCGGTTTTAGCGGTTTCCATTTTATGGATAAGGTGGCATCCAAATTAGGGGCCGATCCCTGAAAGTGCAATGTATTCTCGTTTTGTTGAAGTTCCCAGTCACCGAGCCAGACGTGCATTTCGTCTGTGGCCGCATTGGCGAATCCCGCCCCTGCCCGGCGCATCCGTTGGGTAAAATGAAATTTTTTGTTTTGAATGTCGGCAATGGCCAGGTGACCGATAATCAGCTGCTTGGCTTTGAGTTGCGCCTCATTCGGCTTATTGTTTTCTGGTTCCAAGCCATGGCGGAAGAATGTAACTTGTATCCCGAATTGGCGTCCTGAAGAGGATTCGAGATTGCCCGTGAAGTACCACCATTCCACTTTGGTGTCGTAATGCGCGCCGTGATCGCGGGGAAACGAGAAATCAACAGGTGGAGTAATATGGTTCCATTCAACGCTCCATCCTGTTTGGATTGAAACAAATATGCCAATCAAAATATGCAGCCATTGTTTACTCATTTTCTCGAAGCGCCTCCTCAATATTCATTTTGATGGTTTGCCACGCTGGCAGCAGTCCTACCAATAGACTGAAGATGAATATTGTAACAGAGAGTTGTATGATTGAATCCCAGGGAAACACCATTTGCAATGTCCAACGGAAGGACTGCAGATTCACAATTTTCACCAAAATCCAGCCTACAATCAAACCGGATAATACACCACCTAGAATGCCAAGGATCCCAAGAAACGAAGCTTTCAAAAGAACGATTGAACCCAGTTGAAAACGATTGCCGCCCAACGCCCGAAAGAGGGCCAGGTCTCGC
>CAZEZQ010000614.1:0-4280 GCA_964516245.1 uncultured bacterium
CAATCCTGTTTCAGTGGTGATCGATCGTGTGGAAATTTTTCGTCTGAATGAACAACTGTTTGGTTCGGGCCAATAAGACAAAGATGAGGGTAGAATGAGCCTATTCAAAAAGCGTATAACTTGGTTTGTATTTTTTATCAGCGTCGCTCTATCGTGCATGGCTGTTCCCCCCGGTGATTTGAATGGGAATGGCTGGCGTGACGCCGGTGACCTTAACGAGTTGGCAGATTTGATCCCGCTATTGGCGCAAAATCAAAATGTCGATCCTGCACGAGTACAAACGGCGGATGTATTTCCCCCACAGAATCCTGATGGTGTGATCGATGCCGATGATTATGAGGAATTGATCAATCTGATTTTTCACGATCTTAAGAATGGCAAACCCACGCCTCAACCGACGATCCCAAACACGCCTACTCCAGAAGCTACGAATACACCTACGCAAACTCCTACTCCATCGGGGCCAACTCCTACGCCCACACCCTTGCCGGAGACAATCACCGTGCCCTTGGAAGGGCTCCCATCGAATGCCAAGCCATTGGATTTGAAACTCATCCCAAATGGCAGTTTCCAAATGGGAAGTCCTGAGGATGACCCCAGCCGCAGGGATGATGAAACGCCGGTGCGCCAAATTCAAATTACCAAAGATTTTTATATTGGAAAATATCTGGTTACCACTGCGCAATGGCATGCGGTAATGGGTGGTGAACCGCCATCGCCCAGCGAGATCAATGTTCCAATTGGGTTTGTCAATTGGGTGGATGCTTTGAAATTTCTTCAAGAACTTAATGATATGAATCTCGGCACGTTTCGTTTGCCTACTGAGGCTGAGTGGGAATATGCCTGCCGTGCTGGAACAGAAACCCGCTTCTATTGGGGAGATGATCTGAACAATTCTCAACATGTCGATTACGGGTGGAACTTTTTCAATTCGGATCAAAACCCCCATCCTGTCGGTGAAAAAATCCCCAATGCCTGGGGCTTGTTTGATATGAGTGGAAACATGCAGGAATGGTGCCGCGATTGGTATGCCCCATACGACCCGAATGAGACTGTGGATCCAACCGGCCCGGCATTGGGTGAGAAGCGGGTTCTTCGGGGAGGCTTTTGGGGTGGATCGGTTGAAGGCATGCGTTCGGCGGCGCGAAGCCAGGAATTTCCCAACATCGGGAGCATCACAATATCATTTCGAGCGGCGATGGAGCCTTTGCGGCAACCCGATACAAATCCTCAGGAACCTTCTGATCGGCCTTTGAATGAAAACACGGTCTCTTTTGGGGTAAACTTGCAAACCGCATCCGCTGGGAGAGTTGATTTGGAAAGTATCAAAAACGCCCGTTCGGATAACTTTCGATTGATACGTTATTTCGCGCAGGAATCGGTTGATGAAAACATTAATATGATTCTACGGGCGCTCGAGCAGGACATGAAAATCATAATGACCTACAGTGTGGGGGTTCTGGGCCGGGGGGTGGATTGCACTCTGGAACCTTGCGTGCCAGGTGAGCCTTTCGTTGATTGCTGCGAAGAGTGCTGGTGGAATCAAAACCTGCTATCGTTCGATCAAAATACTGGAGAGTTTACCCGGCGGTTTGACTGCGATCCGCAAAGTTTCGCCCAATGGATTCAGTTTCGATTGAATCTCATCGAACAAGCCGTTCCAGGGGCTTTGGGTGAGGTTGTGATTGGAATACAAATCGGCAACGAAGAAGAAGCAAAATGGAAATTTGATTTTGACAATGCGTTCTTTGCTGGAAAAGAATATGCTGAATATTACTTAGCGGCAGAAGAAGTGCTCACCTCAAATTGGCCTCAGCTTCAAATTATTGGCGGGAGTGTTGAGAGCCACCGTTCTTTGGATTTCGACCGGGGCGGCCCATCCAGCTCATGGTTGGACGACAACGGCAGAGGAGCCCGTGGATTTCTGAATGGATTTATCCAATATGTTATGGAGGAGGCCGAGCATCCATTGGATCGTCTTCCGGATGTGATCGCATTGAATGGATATCCGGGAGAAGCGCCGCCCGAATATTTGCACGAAGGGCGTGGAACCAAAGAATGGATCAACCGGCTGAATACCCTGAACACCATTTGCAATTTCTATGGTTACTTTCCCCGATATGCGAATTTGGAATATGGGATTAGTGTTGATTCAAGAGACAGCGTTACTGGGGCCAATGAGATGACCCATGCGCTCTATTACCTTCGTTACAATTTGATGATGGCCACCATGAGGGCCGATAATGGAACTGTTTGGGAATACTCTGCCTATTGGATGTATCCCTTTAATGCCGATTTGGGCATTGATACCGGTTGGTTTCGAAATGCGAACCAAGATATCAATTCATCCCGGCCGATTCGAAAAACGGCCCGGATTCTGCATTCCGGCCCAAGCCAGCAAGAGGATGGCTTGGGTTTAAGTTTCGACTTTGAGATTTGGATTCCCGCTCATAGTGAACGCGGTGAAGACAACTCAGCCGATGGGGATAACAGAATGATGTGCGGTTGGATCGACAACCAAAATCAAAAATGGGTCTCCACCTGGCGGTATAAAAACAATGTCGATTTTCATTATGAGGCCCAGCCAAGAACGGAAACGATTACAGTACCCGCTGACGGCACTCCCCAATCCGTTCACGTGTATAAAATTCGTTACCAAAGTCCATTTGAATATGAAAATACGAAGTGGACACGAATTACCACAACACCAATACAAGGCACAGTCTCAGCTAATGGCAGTACCATCATGTTTGAGTTGCCGGCTTTTGTTCAGCATCCAGAATTGGGTTCGCTGCCGGTGGTGAATGAAAACCCAGTGTTTCTTCAATTTGTTGAATAGTTTGTAGTTTTGTTGCAGCATTCGATCCCCCCGGCGCTTGCAGCGCCACCCCCCTTAATAAGGGGGGTCATGTTATTCTATACTGTTTCTAATAATCACAGAAGTTCCGGCAAAAAGTCCGTTCTAAAAAAGACCACACAATATACAGCAACTTGGCAATCCAACTTCCACTGTATGTTGTTGCAGGCGAGGACGCCCACCAAGGCGCGTCTATGACCTGCGCTCCAAAAAAGACTTTTTGCCGAATCGTCACTACACGAAAGGAAATCTATTCAAATGAGCACGAATATAGTGTCACGCAGAAACTTTCTTGCCGCTGCTTCGGCATTTCCATTCATTGCTGGGGCAGTTCAGACCGCCCATTCGGCCCATCACGAAATGCGGTATGGGTTGGTTACTTATTTGTGGGGGAAAGATTGGGATTTACCTACGCTTATCAAAAATTGCGAGACCGCCAAAGTGTATGGCGTGGAATTACGGGTCGAGCACGCGCACGGAGTGATGCCCTCTTTAAGCGCTGAAGAACGCAAAGAGGTTAAAAAGCGTTTTGAAGACAGTCCGGTTGTCAATGTTGGCCCGGGAACCAATCAGGAATTTGATAGCCCTGATCCTGATATTTTAAAGAAGAATATCGAAGGGGCCAAAGAATTTGTGAAACTCAGCCATGATACCGGCGGTTCAGGTGTGAAAGTCAAACCCAATGATCTGCACGACAATGTCCCTCACGAAAAGACTATCGAGCAAATCGGCAACAGCCTTGATAAAGTTGGGAAATTTGCTGCAGACTATGGGCAGGAGATTCGGGTTGAAGTGCACGGCAGCTGCTCTCCCCTGCCCGTTATGAAAGCAATTTTTGATCATGTGGAGCAAAAGAATGTCGGCATTTGTTGGAACAGCAATAGTCAGGATTTGAAAGGTGAAGGGTTGGAATACAATTTCAATCTGGTGAAAGACCGTTTTGCCAGCACCTGTCACGTTCGTGAATTTAACATTAGTGATTATCCCTATCAAAAATTAATGAACCTTTTCAAGTCGATTGATTACACTGGATGGATTCTTCTTGAAGCCCGCAGTAATCCGGATGACCGTGTTCAAGCGTTGATTGAACAACGTAAACTGTTTGAAGAGATGGTTGCTTGAAATCTTAATCGAAAGCGCTTAACAGATCGGCTTGATCGTTGCTTTTCATTTCTCCCACAATGGCGGTGACTTGATCGGTCTCTAGATTCTCCAACAGTTCGGCGGCTTGAGATTCGTCAAGCATTTCCACCACCCAGGCGGCGTAATCAGGAGAAAGCAATGACAACAACGCCTGTTGGCTTTCTTCGGTGAGATGCGATACGGCCCAAATCGACTCTGAGGCGGGTAAGGAATCGATAAATTCTCTGAGTCCATCTGAATCTTCTTTTTCGATTAATTGAAGCAACTGTTCCCATGATTC
>CAZEZQ010000615.1:0-3316 GCA_964516245.1 uncultured bacterium
GGAGCGCAGGTCATAGACGCGCCTTGGTGGGCGTCCCCGCCTGCAACAATATACAGCACGGATTAGATACCTGTGTTGCTATATATTGTGTTGTCGTTTTCTGGATTGAACTTTTTGCCGGTTCGTCATATCTCCACAACAAAACACCGGCCAGAATTAGCCGGTGTTCCATTGTGAAAAGATTGGAGTGCAATGCTTACGAGTATTTTGCCCAGATGTTTAAGATTATGCCAGTAGGGAAAATCCTGGTGGCCTTACTGAGAATCTCCCTCGAATAATTGCTTCTTTTTAAAAACTTCTTTTGGCTCTTCATTAAACAACATCTGCAGCGTCTCGCTCGATTCTGGGATCAAAACCAGCGCCCCCTGGCTAATGCTGCCAGTGCCCTCGCGTGAATAACCGATAATCACCGGCTGCCCAATTTGGCAGTTCACGGTATTTTCCAACACCACTTTATCTTCTGAGCGGGTATAGTTAAACGTACGGGCAATTTGGGGGGGGTGAATTCCATTTGCCCCTGATTGACCTGGGCTTGAACTTCTGCCTCCTCTTGGAGCATTAGGCTGATTTTGACTATAGTTCTGACCATACTGGCGTTGCATCTCATCATATTGCATTACTTTCTCCCGCCATTTATCAGGAACATGGCTCTCATGAGATGTTTGAGCATATCGGATGGTGGCAGAGAACTTGTCGTCATAAACTGATTGGGATTTGATGCTGAGCTGATAATCACCCAGCTGAACCTTGGTTTCACCGGGCACAGAGGCATTGCCGAACCAGTAGCCGGTCACCTCGGTAGAATTGCCCAAGAACTTTTGTACTGCATTTTGAATGTTTCCAGGCATTTCAATATTAGGTTTGGCAGGGGCGGGCCGAAAGATGCCATCCGGTACTGAGGCAAAATTGCTTGTAATGATTTGAACTTCATCTTTCACGATTCCTTCGATGATTCCTTCAAGGTTATGTGCATCCGGTTGGGTAATACCCCTGATTAAATGTTGCTGCCCTTGTTTCTGAAATTGTGTGATCACCAAATGATCAGTGCGAAAATTCGTAAGTTTGCTGATATGATTATCATCCGCATCGCTTTGAAAAACCAATTCGAATTGATGCCAGGCGATATCTTCTTTTTGAGACTGTCCCATTTCAACGGCGTACACCCGATACATCAAACTCATCGCATCCGTCTTTTGCGGGGCTTTGACTTCCCGGTCGAGTTGTTTGATCAATTGTTCAATTTGATTGAGTGCGTTGCTTTCTTCATTGGCGGCGATGATCAGGCTGTTTTGTTGGGGATCGGGCTGGATGATGACATCATGGCGGGAGAAGATTGGGATTAAGAAATTGGCGATATCTTGGGCTTGGCGGTGCTCAAGTTGAAACACACGAAGCATAAGGTCTTGGCTGCCCATCCCCATCGCACCACCCATCATCATCCCGTAGCCACCCATATCGTCTCCCATACCTCCCATTCCTCTCATCATGCCACCTGTGTGCGAACGGCTTCTTCCGATTCGACTATTGCTTCCACTTGAAGATGGTTTAGGGGTGGCTTGTTCGATTGTGATTTCTTCAGCAGCCTCAGCATTTGACGGTTGTATAGAAACCGCAGACGATTGGCTGAAAGATAGTTCGGTCCATACATTGATCATGAGTAATGCGAAACAAAATGCAAAAATTGATGGTATAAGAATCCGTTTCATTATCATTCTCCTTGTTTACGGTTTGTTTAAGTGGCTGTTGCCTTTATTCCTCCCCCAAGTTGGGGGAGGTTAGTAGGTAATGTCATTAACTTAAAGGATTTTGCTGTTAGGAGGGCGAGGCTCCTGCCGAGCCGTGCTCTTGTTTAAGCAAATTTCAACAAACAAAATTTTATAATTTGTTCTTAAGTTAATGACATTGGGTTAGGAGAGGGTTGAATTTTTACAACACACCTCAATCCAAATTCCAAACCACCTGAATACTCCCCTCTTGTATAGTGCCGTGCAGCACCGCTTTTTTGCTCTTACTTGAAATGTCGGTTTCAACCGAAACCACTGGGTTTTCGATGTTGCTGTAAATGTGGTTGATCGAATTGCCCCGCATCACCTGCACCTGGCCGTAGCGTTCGATTTGGATATCGGGCTGGGCCTGGGCAGGCTGGGCCGGGTCAAATTGGCCGCTCATGGCCATGAAGGTGAGAAAGATCCCCAACACCAGGCCCAATGCAAAAGTAGTGGAGGGATACCGCAGCCAGCGAAGCGGGTTTATGAATCGCCATAACGAAGAGTGTTGATTTTCCAGGCTGGCGCTCCATGCCGCTTCGAATAGCTCCACCTTTTCTGCGGGCGTTAATTCCGGCACTTGATGATGGTTGATCCACTCTTGCAGTTGGGGCTCCAATTGGGTTTCTTCGGTCTCGCGGGGGTTATTCCGCATGATACACTACCTCCTTCAGCGGGGCCAATTTGCTTCGCAACACTTTGACAGCTCTGTGGATATGGGTCTTTACAGTACCTGGGTGGCAATCGAGCTGCTGCGCGATAAATTCAATCGATTCACCTTCATAATGGCGCAAGACAAAAGCGGCCCGTTGAGCCACGCTAAGACACGAAAGCGCCGCTTCAATTTGTTTCTGGGTCTCATGCTCAGCCAAGTTCTTCCGGGCAGAAGCCGATTCATGGGTGAAGGCATCCAATGCCGATTCTTCCATTTCGATGTGATTGCTGCGCCCGCGTTTCCGGTATTCGTCGATAGCCGTACGCACCGCAATTGTATTGATCCACCCACTGAAATTGCTTGATGAATTGAACGTATCCAACTTGCGAAACACTTTGATCCATACCTCCTGGCAGCAATCTTTGGCAGCGGCCGGTTCGAGCAACACGCGATAAGCGATGCGGTGAACGGCATCGGCATAGCGATGGTACAACCGCGCCGCCGCCTGCTGATCGCCGGTTCGAGCCAATCGGACCAAGTCCGCATCTGAGGGTGAATGGCCATTCTCCATCGCGTTTTTCACTCATAATGTATTAACGCAGAAATAACAGAATTGGCATACAAAAAAATTACAAGCATGCAAAAAAATTCCAATAAAGCTCAAAAATTAGGCCATTTATGTCATTGAAGTCTTTTTTGCCTCTCCAGATCACCTCTCCGGCTTGACCATTGTCCACTTCGGGGGTATTCTCTCCCTCTTGCGAGTCTAAATCATAAATGGAATGAATTATGAAAACGCATGTAGCTTCAAAACAAGAGATTCAAGATACGCATACGTTTCATGTGATCGATGCTCAAGATGTGGTATTGGGCCGGGTGGCCAGCCATGCCGCCA
>CAZEZQ010000615.1:3326-4276 GCA_964516245.1 uncultured bacterium
CACCTTGCTGACCGGCAAGCACAAGCCGATCTACACCCCATTTCTCGACACAGGCGATCACGTGATAATTGTGAACGCAGACAAAGTGAAAATGACCGGAACCAAGTTAGACAAAAAAGAAGAGTTCCGGCACAGCCGTTATCCCGGCGGCTTGAAACGGCAAAGTTACCGATTGGCCATGCAGAAGCATCCGCACAAGCTGATTCAAAAAGCGGTCTGGGGAATGCTGCCCAAGGGCCGGCTGGGCCGCAAGATGCTAAAAAAACTCCGTGTATACAACGGCCCCGAACACCCCCATCAGGCCAATCAACCAAAAGAATACAAAATCACATAAAATTGTGGTGCGGGCTTCCAGCCTGCAAAAAGATAAACAAAAATTTACGACTTGATTGAAAGTTTTTGGAGCGCAGGCGTCCTCGCCTGCCAGAGTGCAAACCAAAATTGTGATGCAGGCTTCCAGCCTGCTAAAACATACAGAAAATTTGAGAATAATAGAGACATTTTTTGGAGCGCAGGTCAAAGACGCGCCTTGGTGGGCGTCCCCGCCTGCATCAATAACGAAGAAAAACGACTTCATACTGGAGTAACTTGAATCATGGCGACACAATACCTTGGACACGCAACCGGCCGCCGCAAAACCTCGATCGCCCGTGTATACATCAAAGGCGGCAGCGGCCAGATCCTCATCAACGGCAAACCCGCCGGTGATTATCTAACCCGCAAAACTTTGGAGATGGTGGTCAACCAACCCTTCGAAGTGACCGATACCAAAGGGAAATTCGATGTCAACGCCAATCTCACCGGCGGCGGCCTCAGCGGCCAGGCAGGCGCATTGCGCCATGGCATCGCCCGCGCCTTAATCAATGTAGACCCGAAATACCGCACCAGCCTAAAAAAAGCCGGCTACCTCACCCGCGACCCCCGCATGGTCGAGCGCAAAAAATACGGCC
>CAZEZQ010000616.1:0-4269 GCA_964516245.1 uncultured bacterium
GCAAAATCTGGCCATTTGGAATTTGGATTGGCAAAATACGGACCTCCAAACATTTGTTCCGCAAAATGATTGACAAATATCCATCCAATGGCAAATATTTTAATTAAATCAATCCAAAGATATTGTTTCTTGTTCATAATAGCCTTATTCTTAATATGAATTGATTATTTTCTTTTCACTCTTTAAAACATCCAAAAATTGATGTTGAAGTTGATTGTTCGATTTTATCATTTCAGCATGAGTTGACATTGGTACAACCTCAAACCCATTTGTAAATAATTCAAAAAACTGATTCACTATTTCTAACTTATAAGATCGACTTAGGTTCATTCCCGGAAAGAATGACAATTCTGGCACATCTTCTTTTCCCAAAAAATCAAGTGGATGCAACAAGTATGAAGGCTCCACATTCCTAATAGAACATAAGAAGAGTGCCATTTTCAAGTATGAGATTGCTAAAGTTTTTGAAAAACCTGCTAACCAAATAATGTAACTTAAATGAAAAGGTATTCGGATTAAAGGAATAGTAGTGACTGGTATTTCTAAAAGTTCACCTTCATTAAATGACCATTGAAATGGCTTTAGAGAATAAAAACCATCTTTGAAATTTCCGAACAAATTTTTGCGGTCTTCTTGTTCTTCATTACTAATTTTTGTTCCCCACAAATAATACAACCTCGCAATTGGACCTAATATTGATGGTAAGATTGAAGCATCGTATTTATAACCGAGTTGTTTTAATGAAACCAACAAATTAGGACTATTGCAGAAACCAGGACCTCGAAATCCAACAGGTTTGACATCCGTTATATTGGCGATAGCGTCTTCTGCTTTTTTCAATTCTTCCTTTATTTCATTAATTTCTTTAAATTGCATCCATGGTTCATGATCAAATGAGTGATTGCCAATTTCATGCCCAGATGCAGCTATTTGCCTGAGACATTCGTGATTTTCTTCTTGTATTGCATCCAAGCCGACCACAAAAAATGTAATCTTGCAGTCGTGTTGTTTCAAAATTTCAAGTACACGTGGTACAAAGAGAGGTAGATACGATGAATAATTATCCCATCCAGCTTCTCCGTGGGTTTTTTGGTACGACCATAAATTATCAAGATCTAATGATAAACTTGCTATTTTTTTTTTCATAAATTATTTGGATTGCTCATTCGTTTAGTCAATACGTATAAGTAAATTCATTCAATTGTGGTTTTTATTTGCTTTCACAATATAATTGATCTTCCAATAAATTACTGGTTACAATATTTATATTGTCACTTGAATAATCATACATTGATCGCATAAACTCTTTCGCTCCCCAATTTGCGATTCGGACACTTGCGTTATTATTTAATGTATCTCTTCCTGAAAGTTCTGCATTAATATTCCAAATATTTCCACTCTGACTGATCGAAGGTGTGGGATTGGCCGGTGGTGGGTTGCTGATCCAAATGGCTTGCACTCTCTTTTCGCGTTGTACGTAATATCGCATTATATTTTCAGCAATATCGGGCCAGACGTGTCTTAATGAAGTGATAAAAGATGTCGCTATCTCTTCATCACTTTCGTTAAACAAATCAGATTGAGGCACATCATATCGTGGCAGCATAACCAGATAATTTCCATTCAAATGTTCCGTTCCAGTTAAATTTGAAACTTCAATAATGCCCGTGAACGGAAATCCTCGTTGAATCAAATTGGTGATATAGTAGGGATTCAAAGAACGTTTCAGTACAAGTGATAAACAAACCACACCTATAAATTCCGGACGATCAACTTGACTCTCAAACAAACCAGGAATATCGGGCGCAATATTCTGCAGAATGGCAGTTGGTACTGTGCTGATGACTTTGTCAAATTCATGATTTCCATCGTCAGTATTTATCACAACACCTGATGAATACAATTCCAGAATATTATTCACTTTTGCAGAGGTAAAAATGCTTCCTCCACGAGACTCAATGGCTTTTGACAAAGCATCATAAAATGTTTTTAAACTCCCTGTCAAAAACCCTAAACATTCTTGACCTCCCTTTTTACTACGTGTGGAACTATACCGTCTAATGGTAGCCCACATAATCGTAGCTGGAATTCGATTTTTTAATCTACCAAATTTCGATTCCAGCAACGGTTCCCATATCGTCTGATATACTCTTTTTCCAAATACATTTGTTAGCCATACTGAGGCTTTTATTTTTTCTAATTCGGTAGGATCATTGATCCGTTGGCAATATAAAAGACCTGCAGCAAGCCTCATTTTGTCGAATAAAGACAATGCAGGAAAAGTCAAAAATTCCCAATGATTGCTCATAGAGATATGTCGATTGTTCCACAAGAAACCGGTTTTGGTTTCACTCCAATTCACTTGAGAAGATATCCCCAATTCATCAAACAGAGATAACAAAACCGAATCGGAGCGGCATATGACGTGGTAGAATTTGTCCCAAGTAAAATCACCATAATTGAACCACGTGGCCAATCCGCCCAACTGTGGTCCAGCTTCGAATACAGTCACTTTGCATCCTTCGGATGCGAGGCGATACCCTAGTGTTAAGCCTATTGTACCGCCTCCAATGATTGCTACTCGCATAGTCATTATCCTTGCAACAAGTTCTCACCCGTCCATTTGTATGTTCGCTTGCATCGTTCACAAGTAATTGAAGTATTTTTATCGATAGAATCACGAAGGCTGAACAATCTGGGACCACATATGCATACATATCCAACAACATGACCCGGATTTCCCACTACCAATGCCTGATTGGGAACATCTTTAGTGATTACGGCTCCCATGCCAATCATGGAAAATTCACCCAAAGTAATTCCCGGTCCAATGGTGGCGTTTGCTCCAATTGTCGTCCCTTGTTTCACTACAGTGCTTAGCGTTTCATCAGTGGGGTCCGAAGTTTCCAAATCAGTCAATTCTTTGTTCATCGATCTGGGAAAGCGGTCGTTTGTGAACACGGTTCCCGCAGAGATCATACACATATCTTCAATCGTTACTAACGCGCAGATGTAAACACTTGCATTTATTTTTACGTAATTTCCAATCTGCACATCATAAGCGATATATGTCTTTTCGCCGATGCTGGTATGGTGTCCAATTGCAGCGTTTTTGCGAATGTGAACATTATCCCATACACTAGACTGTTTACCTATTGATACCCCATCTTCGATTAACGCTGTTGAGTGTATTTTTACTTCATCATAACAATTTGAGGTTCCGATGATCGATCCTCCACATGAATCCACCGATTAAATTTCATTGATTCATAGGCAGCGTCTATCACTTTGACCGATTCCAAAGCTTCTCCCAATCCTATCAGTGGCTCAGCCGCTCCTCGAGCAGTTTCAACAAAATTGACCACTTGTTTTTTAAATGCTTCAATTTTGTTATATCCAACCCCAAATGCAATCCACTCTTTGTGGCCGTTGTATTGGTATTTTGATTCTTTCCATCCAATCCGGATTTCACCATCGGTACCGGCGATATTGATGTAATCCGTATGGTTGGTTTGCAAACCCCATGATAAATACACCGAACCAATACTACCATTTTCTGTTACAAGTGAGAGATTAGCAGTGTCTTCCACTTGTGTGTTTAAGATTCGTACTGTTTCTTGAGCATTAATTTTGTCGATTTTGCCCAACAAATAGCGGGTAATATCGACGGAATGGGTGCCATTATCAATGATGACACCACCACCAGCAACCTTTGTATCAACATTCCAACGTCCTTGCATATTTACCTTGGAACAAAAACGGTTTTCAAAAAACAAAATCTTCCCCAGCATGCCAGAGGCAAGCATCGATTTGGCGCGAATCAAATCTTCCACATAACGGAATTTGGAGGCCATCATAAGAACGAGATTTTCTTCTTCTGACTTCTTGATCATGGCCTTGGCATCTTCTACCCGAGTAGCGAACGGTTTTTCGCATAATACATGAATCCCTTGGTCCAATAATGTGCATGTTATTTCTCTGTGATCCTTTGGGGGAGCACAAACAATTACACCGTCAACATCGGCCTTTTCTGCAAAGGCATCTAGCTCGGTATAACCTTCACAGTTTGCTAATTCGGTCATATTTTTGACAACATCAGGATTCAAATCCATAACTGAAGTCAATCGTACTTTTGGAGTTTTTGAATTCCCATTTGAATCCCCTGCTCTTCGATTGAGTTGACCGGATAAAAACTGAATGGCCTGATAATACGCTTGACTGATACGTCCGCATCCCACAATACCAAGTTTAAAATCTGGCAAATTATTA
>CAZEZQ010000617.1:0-4266 GCA_964516245.1 uncultured bacterium
ACAGACGAAGCGATTTCATTTCTTCGGGAACAAAAATCAAACAAACCCTTTTTCCTTCATGTGAGTTACTTTGATCCACACCCGCCTTATATGGCTCCAGCAGAATTCACCAGCCGTTATTGCTCAGCGGATATGAAAATCCCCGAATATATTCCCGCTGCAAATCTTAGCAAACGTTTGGATGATTTTTGGCGCGGCTTTCGTATGGATGAAGTAACCGACGCCGATATCACCGAAACCCTGCGCTATTACTATGCCTCGATTGAGTGGGGCGTCGATTATCAGGTCGGCCGTTTGATGAACGCGCTCAATCAAACCGGCTTACGAGAAAACACCATAGTGGTCTTCACATCCGATCATGGCGATTTTATGGCCCACCACCGTTTGGTGCGCAAATGCATGTTCCTTTATGACTCCTTACTGCATATCCCCATGATCTGGTCTGCCCCCGGCCTGATTCCTCAACATCAACGAACTCAAACTATGACTGATTTACTCGATTTGTATCCAACCTTAGCCGACCTGACTGGTGGGACCATCCCTGAGCATTGCGAAGGAAGATCGATTAAACCCGTGTTGCAGGGTGAAGATCTTGAGCGGGATTATTTGTATACTTCTGCCGCGTATGGGGATGTCGATCCTAATGTCACGCACCCCGGTATGAATCTATCCGAAGAAGATGATACTCCCATACATACCCGCATCATGCGCCAAGGGATGGACCCCCAACATAACACCAAAATGATCCGCAACCACGAATGGAAACTGATACTGAATGAAAGTGACCCCCCTGAACTCTACAACATGAATGGCGGCCATATCGAACAGAAAAATATTTACGATGAAGTGGCTGATTCTATCAAACGGCCTTTGATGAATAAACTTGAACAATGGTGGAAATGGTAAGAAAAGGATGGTGAGAAAACTATGAAACTTTTTCTGGATACAGCGGATGTGGATTCGATAAAACGGGCACACGACACCGGTTTGCTGGATGGTGTGACCACCAATCCCAGCCATATCGCCAAAACCGGGCGCTTCTATCAAGAGGTGGTGAAAGAAATCTGCGCCATCACCCCTGGGCCGGTGAGTGTCGAGGCGGTGGGTGACAGCGCCGCCGAATTGATTGATTCGGCCCGGCAAATGAACGAACTGGCGAAAAATGTGGTGGTCAAAATCCCCATGACCATTGAGGGTCTGAAAGCCGTGCCCGTGTTAGAAAAAGAACACGATATTCGCACCAATGTGACAATGGTGTTTTCATCCACCCAATCACTTATGGCCATGAAAGCAGGCGCGACGTTTGTAAGTATTGTGCTCAGCCGGCTGGATGCGGTCGCCAATGAGAGCGATGTGTTGGTGCAAGATGCCGTCATAATCAAAGACAATTACGGGTTTGATTCAGAAGTGCTGGCAGGCAGTTTGAAGACACAAAATCAAATGTTGGCATGTTTACGCTTTGGGGTGGATATCGCTACCATACCAGAAATGCTATTCTTCCAATTGTACAATCACCCCCTAACCGAGATGGGGATTGCCCAATTCAACGAAGATTGGAAAACCGTGCCGAAAGCGTGACGCGACTATGGCGGCGAAAAAGATTCTAGCGTTTGGAGAGATTTTGTGGGACCTGTTGCCCGGCGGCAAAGTGTTGGGCGGGGCTCCATTCAACTTTGCTTACCGCGCGTATGAACGCGGGGAGAATGTTTGCATGATCAGCCGGGTAGGCAGTGATAAATTGGGCCAAGAAGCTCTCAAACGGGCCAACGAACTGGGCATCCCAACCGATGCTCTGCAGAAAGACGAAACACTGCCGACCGGTACGGTTGAAATTAAATTCGACGAAAAGAAACAACCCGATTATTATATCGTGCCCAATGTGGCTTATGACAATATTCAACCGGATGACAAGGTGCTCGAATTCGCCTCTCAGGCCGAGTGCATCTGTTTCGGCACATTGGCTCAGCGCAAACCCGAATCACGGAGAACCTTGCTGCAGATTCTCGATAATGCGCATGATGCGTTTAAACTGCTGGATATCAATTTGCGCAAAGATTGTTTTACTGAAGAGACGGTTGCTGAATCATTAAATCAGGCGGATATCTTAAAATTGAATGAAGACGAGGCATTCATTCTGAGCTATCTATTCAAAATGAATACCGATTCGTTAATCGATACCGGCCATTACTGTCTCAAAAATTGGTCACTACGTTTATGCTTAATCACAATGGGCGAACGGGGCGTGTTGGCTCTTTCAAACCGGGAAGCGCAAATTTATGCGCCGGGGTATCAGATTGATTTAATCGATCCATGTGGGTCGGGCGATGCCTTTACCGCCGGGTTCCTCTATAAATTTTTGCGCCGCGAACGGCTGGTGGATTGCTGCATTTACGGCAATGCGCTGGGCGCCCTGGTAGCAGCCCAAGCAGGAGCGACCGAACCCATATCCCATCAGAAAATTGATGCTTTTTTAAACAATTTACCCGACAATCATATTGACGAACGATTTGTTGAATTTTATGAATCCGACGAAGAGGAAGAAGAATGAGCGATTTGAAAATATCAATGGGCATTTGGGGCAATACCAATTTGGTCGACCGTTTTAACGTAAATGGCTTCGGTGAATTTGTGCCGGTGATCGACCGCATCAAAGAAGTCGGCGAAATCGAGGGCATCGACGGCATCGAACTGCATCTGCCCACCGAAATCAATGACAGCAATGCTGATGAAATCGAAAAGGTGCTCAACGATTACAACCTGCAGATCGTACAATTGTGCGGCCATACCTGGACGGAGAAGCAATACAAATTCGGCGCGCTCGCCGATTCAGACCCCAAGATCCGCAAAAATGCGGTAGAGCGGGTGCAGCGGGCGCTCGACATGGGGGCGCGTTTTAATGTGCCCATCAGCGTGCTCTGGCCCGCAACCGATGGCAATGACTTCCCCCTGCAATGCAATTACCGCTCGCTCTTCGACCGTTACGTTGACAGTGTGCGCGAAATTATGGATTACCTGCACTCCCAAAAATACAGTACCAAGATTTGCATCGAACCCAAACCCTTCGAACCACGCTCGCACATATTAATGGGCAACACCGGCCAGGCCTTGTGCATCGTCAACGAAATCAACGACCCCAATTTCGGCATCAATCTCGATATCGGGCATAGTTTGATCGCCTCTGAAAATCTCGAAGACCAACTCGCGCTCATCATACGCTACGGCAAACTCTACCACACTCACTTCAACGACAACGACCAACAGTGCGACGCCGATCTGCCGCCAGGCACGGTGAACTTCATCCGCCTGGTTTCAGTCATGTATGTACTCGATGAAGCGGGTTTTGACGATTGGTACGGCCTCGATCTGTTCCCCTACCGCGACGCTCCACGCAAGTTTATGGAAATCTCACGCGACAACCTGCGCTTGGCGAAAGATGTAGTAAAACTGATGAACGAACGCGGCGCCAAAGAAATGCGCGAATCAGGCGAATATGGGCCGGAGATGGCAGTGTTGACGCGGGATTGCATTATGGAAGTGAAGTGATGAGATATCATCACGAATTGAAACTATAATAATTGATATAACATTTAACTATATGATTTAAGGAAAAATCAATGCAGAGCCAAAATGAAACTACAGTCGCAGATGCTCAACAAAATCTACGTAAAATCTTGATCATGCGAAAGAAAGTGAACAGCCGGTAATGGTTAAGGATCAAGGTAAAGTGGAGGGATATTTCGTTAGTCCTTCGCAATATGAACGCTTGATTGAAGCAGAAGAGATGCTTAAAAGCCTGGAGATGATCGATAAAAGTATGGAAGAAGTAAAAGCCGGACGTACAAGGCCTATGCAGCAAGCCCTTAAGGATATTGCATATAAACATAATATCACCATTGATCGATGATCCTGTATCAAATAGAAGTTGCGACTTTAGTTATTGAGGCCATTGATGCTCAAGTTAGCTTTATTGAAATAGACCAGAAAGGCCCTCTCAATGCAAAGTGATGGCTTGTAGGTTTTTGGGATTCAATTGAAACATTAAAAAGATACCCTAATACCCATCTTTGACAGTTGTGTTTTCCAACTTCAATATTTGAGGCAGCTTAGGAGGCATAGTATGTTCATTGGCACCAGGATTTTCCTTTGGCGCTTGAGGCAAAACCTCCTTGTCTTGAATACTCTGCTTTTTTTGATATCGTTTTCATACATATCGTTAGATTACAATATTGATCGGAACAGCCATGTCTGAACTTTCTCACCCCCATG
>CAZEZQ010000618.1:0-4265 GCA_964516245.1 uncultured bacterium
GTCTTCAATATGGTTCAACATCATACGAAAATATTTCCAACATGTAGGATGGGTCACGCCGTCTGACCCATCAATCTGCAATTTATTTGATTCATTGAATACAAAATAGTGTGCCATGAATGGGTGAATCAGGAAGGGTAATGAATGAAGGATAGATATTGCTTAAAACCGTTCCAATATTTTCTGAAAAACTTCCTCCGCAGGAACTCCTTTCGTTGCACCAGAGCGAAGTTCCTGCAATCTCCGTTTGGCGGCCGCCGGCTATTTTTGATCCACTTCCGCTTGAGGTGCATTCAGGCTTTTCAGAAGAGCATCCGCGATGATGGTTCGATCCTCCATCGGCAGGGACAGCAATTCTTCAATCAAATCTTCGGTTTTCATGAGGGTTCCATTTATATCACGAATCATTGGTGTTGTGCTGGTGAATACTCGCACTTGTTTCTAAAACATAGCCAGCGATATAAAGCGTATCGAAACTGAAATTTTGGCCATTCGGCCATTGCACACTGCCTGCCACAACTTTAACGGTTTTAAAATAATCAATCTCTTTCAATTCGGTGAATATACCTTTGTCAAAATAAGGTTTTACATCAAATTCGCGAATCTCTCCGTTTTCAAAAGTTGTGATCAATGTGTAGTTGCTAGTAGGTTCAACGCTTTTTACTTTGGGATTCATAAATCACCTCAATGGTTCTATTCGAAAAACTCTTTGGCCTTCAGTAGCGAGTTTCCAGTTTTTCATAAGTTCTTCTTGATGCATCTCAATCCAGGCTTGAACCAAATTTAATTTATTTTTCTTTAAATTTCCATCCAATATATATCCTTCTGGTATGCTAAGTACCGCATCTTGTTCACCATATTGAACGTGAATATGAGGTGATTTGTGCTTTTGAGTGTCAAAACTGTACATTCGAATAATTAGGCCGTAGAACATGGAGATTACTGGCATCTCGTCTCTATACTTATCTCATCAATTTTCGAAGTTGTTTATTGGCTTCTTCTCCTGCAAAAGGCCCACTCATATTTTTGCCTTGTTCAGCTTCTTCTTGAAGCCGATCCAGTTTGGCAATGTCTTCCAGAGAATAGTTTTCCTCTTCCACATATTCTTCATCGAAAGCCTTAACCAAAAAGTCCGTATCACTTTTGGTTGAATTTACAAATTCTCTGACTTCCTCTTGCTGATCCGGTGGAAATTCGAGAAACGCTTTGATGACTTCTTGTTTGGTAGGCACGATTGAGTTCTCCAATTTGAATCAGTAATACTTCTGCAATTATACTACGCAAAAACCGGAATTTGTCAAAAGGATCTTCCGATCCATCTACCTCTCAGCGATGCATGTACCGATATCCCACAAAAGTTTCTTGATTTCACGCTGCATACAAATTCAATTTTTTTTCATCCACTTCTTCCTTGAAGTAGGGATTTCGGATGCTGTCATAGCAGACCAAATCGATGTTTCTTCCTAATAATTTCTCTAACGATTCTTTTAAGCCCATGTAGCGTTGAAATCGGACACCTTGATTTCAGAATCTTCAAATACAACAAGAAAATCAATATCGCTTTGGTCTGTATAATGACCGTTTATCAAAGAACCGAAGACATTAAGTTCCTTGACTTGGTATTGTTCGCATAGGGATTTGATTTCATCTATATGATTGTATATAAAGTTTTTCATAGTCATTTTCTTTTATCCAAAGGGGGAACCGGTTCATTCGTTTCCGAGTTTATCTGGAATCCATATTGCAATATTCTTCTTGACTTGACCAAGACGATTGGTATCAATAGCACCAATCGACCCAATGAGTATATTCGCTTGAAACGCTGCGATCTAAGTGATCAGAATTACGATTTCTTGCTTCAAACCTGATCTATTTGAGGGAAACGAAATAAGGCAACTTGGCCCTCTTGAAACATCAAAAATTCTCCTCCAAATCATCCTCAAGGCCACACATCGAAGAACTCAACACAGAAAAAGCTGATTCCTAGTTCGTGTCATCCACTATTCATTCACAAAAATCAACTGGTTTTTATTCAACATGATACACCGGTGGTGCGTTATGCTGTAGCATCCCTGTTTCGACTAGTTCTTTCCAATCATTTCTTTTGGGTAAGATGGGTGGTTTTGGGATATGTTCCGGTTGAGGGAAGGGGTCTGCGATGGCGTTGTTCATGTTCGTTCCCGTGACCTCGCCGGTGCGGAAGAACATATTGTAAGTTGAATAATCAAATTTGCTTCGTGAAGTAAACCAGGGAAAGCGTTTCAAAATTGAGTTCCATGAATACATCGTTTTATAGGCTCGTACATGGCCTTCACGCAATGTTTGGGCAGTCATTTGTTTCGGTTTGTAGACAATATACCCCTGATCGTATTTATCCCAATCATACGAGACGATTTGATTCTCTTTTTGCATGTTGTACCAGGTTAACGTGCCGGGGTAAGGCGTTAGCACTGAGTAAGCGCATACATCATAATTGGCGTCGATGTTGAATTTGACCGTTTCATCAAATACAGAATCGTCATCGCTATCAAACCCAAACATAAACAATCCAAAAACATTTATGCCATAACTATGTATTTTCTGGACCAATTCAAGGAAAGTTTCCGGTTGATTGACATATTTGTGAACACTTTTTAGTGTGTTTCGTGATATCGATTCAAAACCAATGCTTAACATATAACAGCCGCTTTCGGCAGCGAGTTCCAGCAATTCATCGCTGAGCGCCAGCCGGCTGGTCACACCGGCCTGCCAGCGAATCCCTTTGCCTTTTAGGGCTTTCATGACTTCTTTTGGGCGTTTGGGTGTGCCAAAAAAGTCGGCGTCGTTCAGCGAGATATTCTTTTGCCCACAGTTTTCAATTTCACGAATAACTTCATCAATGGGGCGATAGCGAAACTTGAGCCCATTCATTAAATGTTCCGAACAAAATGTACAGGCATGATGGCATCCACGCGAAGTTTGAATGAACGTCCGGTTTACATAACGGTTCTTTTTGACCAAGTCATAGCGCGGCATTGGCAAATTTTTCATATCATGAAGTTGATTGGCTCTGTATATCCCTTTCAAGTTACCGCTTTCCATGTCTTCAAGAACCTGGTCAAATACCAATTCCGCTTCACCGACGACTACGGCATCTGCATGACCCAGCGCTTCTTGAGGCAGAAAACTGGGATGAACTCCACCCATAACCACTGGAATCCCTCTTTTCTTGAACTCATCCGCGATTTCATAACCACGCTTTACATAACTGGTCATGGCTGAAATGCCGACCATATCGACCTTGAGGTCAAAATCAATCTCTTCGATATTTTCATCAGTTAAAATGACTTCATACTTGTCTTGTGGAATCAGAGCCGATATTGCGAGTAATCCTGCTAACGGAGAATAAAGCGCCCGGTTCATTATGAGTGGCTTTGTGGTGAACGAATCCGTCTTTGGATTAATCAGATGTATAATGCGGGTTTTCATACGATACCTCCTGTCGCTCGAAACGGCTTAACCGTAAATGTGTTTTCCGTCAAAACATTGAAAGGCACAAATCAAACATACTTTACCATTTTTGTCATATTTAATCACGCGCCATTTGCTCAAAAATAAATAAAAAAGTACTCTACCACTATTTCGGAGAATAGAATAGAACGATTTTTATCCTCTGCCTGAGAAATAATAATGTTTCGCAAGTTGCATTGTCTTGTAGGGGTCATGCGCCATGGCGAATCTGAGTATCCATTTAGCCGAATAAAAAAAATTTTCCAGCCCCAACGGGGGCGCCATATGATAGCCAGGGGCAATCGCCCCTGGAAAAAAGAAACACAAAACCCCTAGCCCTGTAAGGGCGAAATAAAAATGTTTTCAGATGGCTAAATGGTTACGAATCTGACCCATCAATCTGCA
Organism: uncultured bacterium; assembly: GCA_964516245.1. Taxonomy (GTDB): domain Bacteria; phylum Hinthialibacterota; class Hinthialibacteria; order Hinthialibacterales; family Hinthialibacteraceae; genus CAZEZQ01. The sequence continues at coordinate 3,895 of CAZEZQ010000618.1, forward strand.
ACTCGTTTGATTCATCGGATACAAGATAGTGTGCCATAAATGCTTGAATCAGGAAGGGTAATGTATGAAGGATTCAAATCTATAAATAAACTTGAATTTTATCTTTCAGTAGTGGTATTTCATTTGTAACTATATCCCATAAGAGTTTCTTGATTTCACGCTGCATATAAAGTCACTTTTTTCTCATCCACTTCTTCTTTGAAATATGGATTTCGGATGCTGTCATGTGTACATTGCATTCAGTTATAAGCAACCCACCCGCCTCGGCGAGCTATATCAACAAGAAACGAAAGTGCTTCAATCATGTTTGCTCAAAAATCCCCTCGCCCTCTGGGAGAGGGATAGGGTGAGGGGGCTTACTCAATAAAACA
>CAZEZQ010000619.1:0-4252 GCA_964516245.1 uncultured bacterium
TCGGATCTCGAAGCGCTCCGCGGGGAATTGTCGCAACTGATCGATCAAGGCAAAGGTTTCAGTAAATTTATTGTCAATGGCCGCTGTAATGGCATCCATTTTTTCGCGTTCTCTGGTGAGAATCAGGTTCTTTTCGTCGGTTTGGATATCGCTGAGTGTGGCGTTGATCGCTTCACCCAAAATGATTTGCTGGGCGCGGTTTTCATCTTCAATCAGGTTTTTTTCTTGCAGCGATTGAATCAGTGAGGAGTTATTCTGTGTGACCAGCGAATTGAGATTGGTTTCAATTTGATCATAAGCCTGCCGGGCTTCGCCCATGGAAAGTTGCCGGGCTTTGGTATTGCTGTTTTCACGGGTGAGATCGCGAACCTGCTGGTTGACTTGCAAATAATTCTCAAATTTTGTTGAAAATTCTTCAATTTTCTGCAGTTCTTCACCTTGGACAAGTTGCCGTAGTTCAGAAAGATACTCCCGAATCTTCTTGGCGCTCTCGTCGATTGCATTGGCGAATTGATCCATCTCAGCCTGGGTTGTGACGAGAATCATATTTTTTTCAGCACGAGAGATGGAAAGAACTTCTTGATTGATCTTTTCACTCAAACTTACCTGCTGATACGAGACATCCACGATATTATTGAGATTGTTATTGATCGAACTGACTTTGGTAATTCCAGTCCAAGAGATGATGAGCATAAGAACAAGTACGGCGGCGAATCCAAGGAGCATTTTGACTTTGAGGGTGAATTTCATAAGGTGACTCCATTTTTTTTTATCATTTCCTATAAGGAAATAAGTGATGATCTTAACATGCAACTCAGATGCCAGTTTTTAATCGCTTTTTTTTGAAAAAACTCAAGATTTGATGTTTGAGAGAGTTATAAACAACAGCATAGATGGAAAAATTTTCACTCAAACATTAAATCGTTCAATGTATATTGAATTGTAGCTGAATAGATAATAATGGCTTTGATTTGTGGTTTTTCTAGTTACAAGAATGAAATTACTTTTCGAAATAATAGGTTTTTCGTTTATAGAAAGCATGTGCTGATTGAGAATTTGCAAATAAACCAAATGCAATCACTGCAACACATTCATCACCCCATTTTTCCTTCCCCCTATCAGTGCAGAAGGTTATAATGTGACGAATTTTATCCTGTTTCTTAAAAAAGGCTGCAAGGTGTTGAATGCATACAATTCAAGAACGCAAAGTGGAAAAAGTAATCGACGAACTCTTTCATGATGTCGTCGATACCGGGCTGTGCACCCGTTGCGGTGCTTGTGTCGGGTTTTGCCCCCACGATTGCATCGGGTGGGACAAAACCACCGGGTTGCCCACCGTCGAGAATCGCAGCACCTGCACCGATTGCGATCTGTGCGTCCAAGGCTGCTCGGGTGAAAAAGTCAATTTCCAAGAGCTGCGCGAAATGATGTATCCGGGTGAAGAAGAGAAGGCCCAAAACTCGTGGCTGGGCTACACCCGCAAACTGTATCTAACCCACGCCAGTGACACCAAAATTCGCCAGGCCAGCGCCAGCGGCGGAATCGTAACTTCACTTTTCTGCCATTTGCTAAAAACCGGATTCGTAGATGGGGTATTGGTTTTGGGCATGGACCCCGAACGCCCCTATCAAGCCTTGCCCATTTTGACCGATGACCCGGATGAAGTGGTGCGTAATATGCAAAGCAAATACATCGCCAACCCCATCTTGACCCCTATATGGGATATCATCAAAGACAAAAAACAATATGCGCTTTCAGTACTGCCCTGCCAGGCTCATGCGTTGCGCAAAATGCAAAAAGAACGCCCGCGGTTAATGAAGAATTTCAAACTGATCGTGGGGCTCTATTGCGGCAACCTGTGGGAACCGGAAGCCACCACTTCGATCATCAACAAATTGGGATTTAATAATCTCGATGAAGTCCAAAGCATTCAATACCGCGCCGGTGAATGGCCGGGCAAAATTCAGGTGGCCGCCAAAAATGGAGATACCCGCAGCATCACCAAAGAGGGTTCCAACTATCTCTCGTTTATGTATACGGTCGACCGCTGCCTGACTTGTTCTGATTACACGGCGGAATATGCGGATATCGCCGTGGGCGACGGCTGGTTTTACGAACATGACAAAAAAGGGGCCTGGGGGGTGATGCTCACCCGTACCGAAGTGGGCCAACAAGTGGTCGACGAGGCTTTTCGCGAAGATGTGCTCCAGGGCCATGAAATCGATGAACCTACTGCGCTCGATATGCATTCACACCACTTGAACAACAAAAAGGTGGGCACATACATTCGTATCGACCAGCGCCGCAAGCGGGGCATCCCAGTACCCGAATACAATGAATCGGGACCGGAATATACCGCCAAACAATATTGGAAGATGCGCGCGGTCGAAGCGGTGCTCGAAATGGGCCGCAAACGCTGGTTCCGCGCGATGATGCACGCGTTGCCGGTGCGCTTTCACGAATATGCGATGGCCAAAATACGTTTGATCTGGATGCAACTCACCAAAAACAAGAAAAAACAACATGAATCAACCCACAGTGAATCCAATCGCTAATCTCAATCTGAATCTCTATGGTGAGATCGCAATCGAAGTGGCTCCGCGAATCATCGGCTTTCAAGACCGGGATGAGCGCTCACGCGCCTACGGTTGTTTTGATCGAATGTATTGGGAGTACGGAGTGATGGATTTCACCAATGGACGCTTCCAAGAAGCCTCACTCTTTCTCGCCTTGCTTTATACCTACAATCATCCAAACAATCCCTTTTATCAAAAAGAAAAACTCTTGCGCTGGACCGGGGCGGGCATCTCGTTTTGGAATCAGATCCAGCGAAGGGATGGCAGTTTTGATGAATATTGGCCTTTCGAGCGCTCTTTTGTCACCACCTGTTTTTCGCTCTACGCCATCGCTGAATCGTGCCGGCTGCTGCTGTTGGAGCCTCCCAAAAAAGCCATTGAGAAAGCGGCGAGATGGGTCGACCAGCATGAAAATTTTCTGGTGCTCAACCAAATGGCCGGTGCGGTGATGGCCCTGGCCACGGCGGGATTGGTTTTGCAAGATTCGAAATGGATAGAGAAGGCCGAGTGCAAACTCAAGTCTTTGTTGGAACGGCAAGATCCAGAAGGTTTTTTCGAAGAATACGGCGGCTATGACATCGGCTATCTCACCATCAACCTCTCTTACCTCGCCAAGTTTTATCTATTGGCGCAGCAAGCAGAAGCCAGTCAAACTCAAAATGATGGGAACATGGAACATGTCCCCCCCTTATCAAGGGGGGCTAGGGGGGATTCAGGCTGCGGCATCAATCCTGAAACAATCCAACACCTACGAAATGCATTAAACAAAGCCTTCCAATTTCTCGACACCAAAGTTGAACAAAACGGAACCTACAATTATCAAGAAACCAGCCGGCACACTCAATACATCTACCCCTATTCGTTCCGCGCCATGCAGCAATGGGATCTGTTCGAACGCCACAACCGCGGCCTGCAAGAGGATGCGGTATTAAACCCCACCTGGATGGACGACCGCTTCTGCATCCCCCTCTCAATCGATTACCTGCAAACAGCGCATTTGGATGACGTTCCAGCGAAATGAACAATTTTACCCAAAAATCTCACGGTTTCCACCAAACGTAATCCCCCCGGGGGTCTCCTGGCACATTGGTTTTGATATTCCCTCCGCTTCGCAGTCCGTTGCTCACGTCATAATCGCCCGCTCCGCCGCTCCCCGGCCCGGCGCTCACGTTCCATCCCGTCGCGCCAGGGTAGTCCGCAATATAACCTTCGGCGCGGGAAAGGTTAAAACTCATAAACGGTTCCCAGTGAATGGTCCGCTTTGCGTAGGGACCCATCTGCCTGGCCTCTTCGGGCAGCTTTTCTTGAAAGGGATCAATCGGCCAGGAATTAAGATACGCCACGGGTGTTGTCAAAGGCGCGTGTTGGTTGGTGGTGTGAGCATGAATATGATAAGTCCCATTGTCCATGCGATACATCACTTCGGCATCGCGCAGCGTACGATGGTCGGCCAACACCCGGCCAATCTTAGCCCGTAATTGCGCATTAAGAAAGTTAGGCACCGCAATCGCCGCGAGAATGCCGATTATAGCAACGACAATGAGTAATTCAATTAAGGTAAATGCACTGTGCGGTTTCATGTTTCTCTCCAAACATATCAATACATTACTTAATTCTAGCAATCAATGTCAAGTGAATTTTATATTACTGGATTTATATATTGTGAAACTCTCCAA
>CAZEZQ010000620.1:0-4251 GCA_964516245.1 uncultured bacterium
GATGCCAGCATTACTATATATTGTATGGCTGTTTTCTGGAACGGACTTTTTGCCGGTTCGTCAAAATTCTTTGATTTCTTGTTCCTATTTCGATAGGATAAGGGTAGCACATAGATAGATGGAAACGGATATGCACATGGAAATTTGTACCCATTGGAATGCATCTGGACTGAACAGCAAGCAGGAGTATTTGGATTTTTTTCATTTTCCTCCACAACCGGCCCCCGATTTTCTCCCCCCCTCGATCAATGATTTGGATGATGTCTTGAATGCCCGCAAGCCATTTATTCGCCGAAACATTGATCGGACGGTATTGGTTGAAGAATTGCGCAAATCGCATCAGCAGCGCAATGCGCCTGAATCCTGCTACCGTTCGTTGGATGAACTGCTGGATTCAAATACTTACCTGGTGATAAGCGGACAACAACCGGGGATTTTCGGCGGTCCCTTGTATACCTTTTATAAAATCATTCACACCGTGACATTGGCGCGGGATTTAAACAAATCTCGCAAAGAACATTTTGTGCCTGCATTTTGGAATGCATCCGAAGACCATGATTTTGACGAAATAAGCCGTTTGCATTGGCTGAACAAAGAAAAACGATTGGAAGAATATGTTTGTCCCCCTCCAGATGAAGAACCGCGCCCATATTTTGAATATTCAACAAGCGATATTCCACTCCACTCGATTTTGCAAATGATTCAAGAAACAACCCATCCATCCTTGTTTAAACGGGAAATTATAGATTTGATGTACACTTGCATCGATGAAGTGGATACCTATCCAGATGTTTTTGACCGTATTTTGTGGAGTCTGTTTCCAGGCGAGGGGATGCTCATTATACGGCCTGAAAATCGCTTTCTTCGCCAGGAATCCATTCGAATTTTGGAGCGGGAAATTGAAACTCCAAGCCATTCTTCTCAAGTGTTGGAACTCGCCCGCCAGCAAGTGAAATCCAATGGATTGAAACCGCAAATCCACAAACGAATCGACCGGACCTCATTTTTTCGCATCCATAACGGCCGTAGGCGTTTATGCACAATAACGCCCAATGGAATCGAAGAAGATGGCACGGGTTCAGTGAAGGCGCCGGCTCAGATGCAATCGGAACTCAGCCAGAATCCCGAAACATTTTCACCTTCCGCAATTCTGCGGCCTGTCGTGCAAGATGCGGTATTTCCCACAGCGTTGGCGGTGTTGGGACCGAGTGAGATGGCCTATCACTTTCTTCTGCAGGAAATTTACGAGTTTCATGAAGTCCCCCGGCCTGCTGTGGTCCCGCGTTTTAGTATCACATTGGTAGAACCCAAAGAACGAAAACTTCTGGAAAACTACAAGCTGCAGCCATCTGATTTGCAAAAAAATCCAGCGTATCCGGCCAAGCAATTGATCAAACAAAATTTATCTGAATATTTACTGCAAACAAAAGAACTTACAGAAAACTACGTCAGACGGTATTACAATGATCTGATTCATGAGACCGAATTGGTAGAACCAAGCATTAAACCGGTATTAAAGAAATATGAAAAACAAGTCCATCAAATTATAGAACAGTCTGAGGCGTTGTTTATTCGCCGCCAGGCCCAACGCAACGAACAGATTCACACCCAAATTTATAAACTTCGTGATTCGTTAGTTCCCAAAGGTGATTTGCAGGAACGAACCCTCAGTATTCTGCATTTCCTGATTCATTACGGTTTTCCATTTTTGGAGAATTTGAAAGAGTTATCCACACAAATGAAACCAGGGCAACATTATTACGTGCAATTGCATTGATTGCAAGACGATAGACGAAAATTGAATACTGGCACGCATTTTTTGTATTGAGCCTTGATTTGCTCTCTGCAGTATTTGTCTTTCGTTTATTGAAAAATAACTGATTTCATTACCTTTACGCAATAAATCCCTTTTTCTATCTGAATTGGTATGAGAAATGCGTTGCTATTTGATAGAAATTTGCAATTACTTTTAAGGAGGTCACCATGATGAAAAATTTCGCTATTGGACTCGCTATGCTGTCGCTTTTAATGATGGGTGGATGTATCCCTCTTTCGATGCATTCATTGGCAACACCAGATACAGTGATGTTTAAACCAGAGATTGTTGGCGCCTGGCAAGAAACCGAAGAGAATCGAATTTGGGAATTTCAAAAATCGGATGAGAATGCATATTTATTACGTTTCACAGAGAAGGGCAAACAGGGCGAATTTACCGCGCGGCTGGTCGATGTTGAAGGAACCTTGTTTTTGGAAATCAAACCCAACGAGATGGATTTTGCCCATGCAAATTTGTATCATCTTCATCTGCTGCCCATGTATAGTGTGATGAAAGTGAAACAAATTGACCCGTTGGTGATTGTCCCCATTGATTACGAATGGTATAGCGAAACCTTGAAAGAAAATCCCAAAACCATCGAGCACGAATGGATCCGCTGGTATGGGGATAGTGACAACCAAGTGGCCTTACTAACGGCTTCGCCAGAAGAACAGCAAGACTTTTGGAACACTCACAAAAACAATCCGGAAGCCTTTGTCGACCCGCTTACGATGAAGCGTATCGAATAATTTTAACCAAAAACATTTGAAATTTTCTAAAAGAATAAGATTTTCCCATTCCTCCCCCAATGAAATGGGGGAGGTTAGGAGGGGGGTAAATGACTACACCTTGCATTTATTGAACTTAATTCAGCTCTGAAAGACAAACTCTCACATTTCACGCGAAAGAAGCTAAGATTACTGGATCGCTTCACCGATTCATCCATAGAGAAGGCCGGAAGCCAATTCGCTTCCGGCCAATTTTTTAAGAAATTAAAACTTTTTACCACAACAGAATAATCATTATGTCCTGTGGTTCGTTAATGAAAAGTAATGGCATGATCAGAGGTGAAAATCAATGAGGAATTTCTCTAGAACGGAAAAAATATTAATTGCGTTTGGTGGAACCTTCTTAATGATTTGTTTGTTGCTGGTAGCTCAATTGTATTTGATACTAAAACCAACCGTTATAATTCAAAACCAGACTGGCCAAACCTTACGGCATGTCAAACTTGTTCTAGAGCAACACGATCAAAGAATTGGACACATTGAACCAGGACAAAAGGTATATGCCATTGTGTGGAATGTGAAAGGTGAAAATTCAATTCACTTGTCATTCGAAATCGATAAGAAGAAGTATGAAAGTGTAGGTAGATATATTGAGCCCCGGTGGTATCATTTTCAATATACCATCACAGAAAAAAACGGTCAGTTTCAAACTGATGTCAAATCACCCCCCACAGATCCGACCCTATTGGATGTAATACGATATGAGTGGCGTTAGAAATCATTGGAATTGTTGACAATTTATTTAGGAGGTTGGTATATCAACCATTATTAATTTAATCCACAAGCAATAGCTCTAATGTTCTTTGCGTCTTTTAGGTCCTTTTAGAACTCACAAATTTTAATGTTATGAACTACTAATATATTATCAAACATGAAATAAAGGCAATATAATTTGATTACTGAAGCCAGGAGGAGGGCGACGCTCCCGCGGAGCCGGATTCTTGTTTAAGCATATTTCAACAAACAAAATTTTATAATTTGATCTTAAGTTAATGACACTTGGCTAGGGGGAACCGAACCCATCATTTACTATTGACAGTCTAATAGTTTTATACCTGGTTAGGAATTGTACGATGAAACAACTATTCCATTCTCCTCCGGTTAATCTCCAAATTCTGTTTGGCAGTCGAATTGTTTGGATCAGTTTCAAGAACACGCAGGAACAGTTGGTTGGATTTTATCAATTGGCCTTGTTGGGCGTAGAGAACTCCCAAATTGAGCAATAGCGGGGGGAAATTGGGAGACGCTTTCAGCCCACGCTCGAAACTTTCAATGGCCGCTTCGTTATTATTATTTTCCATTTGTTGCACACCCAGGTTGTAATAACCCATACCAATTTCTTTATCTGCGTTCCATGAAAGCATGGGGTTGAGGGTGAGAAAGAGAGCCAGCAGGGGCCAGAGGAGATAGAGAGCCCTCACCCCGAACACGATTGGTTTGGTGTGAGCATTGCCATTCTTATGGGGAGAAACCGGCTCGGCGGGAGCCTCGCCCTCCTTGGGGGGAGAAACCGGCTCAGAGGGAGCACGCCACGGCGCATTTTCAACCTCGCCCTCCTTAGCGGCTGCTTCTTTTTTGTTTTCTTTGAAATCAGAGGGGGATGGGTTGGTTCGGAGTGTTTGTTGGTGGGCTGAAGCCCACCCTACA
>CAZEZQ010000621.1:0-1503 GCA_964516245.1 uncultured bacterium
CCCCATTTCATTGGGGGAGGAATGGGAAAGCAAATTTTTGAAAAATTTCAAATATCTTTGGTTAGTATATAAATAAAAAATGGATTGTGTTGGATAGTATGTTCATTTGTTGGCTTTGAATGATATCTCATTCTTACCGGTCGCGGGTTAAAACAAAATCCACCAGCGAATAAAGGCTGTTTAGGCTTTCTGAGGGGCCTGTTATTTGTTCTATTTGTTGCAGGTGATTTTTGGCCATTGCTCCGTACTGTTTGGATACGCGTTCGGAATAAGCGAGGGAGCCGTTTGATTTCATCAAGGATAGCAGCGTTTGGGTTTTGTTTTGGACTTCTTCTTCATTTTCGAGGATTTGTTGGGCGGTTTCGCGGTCGTTTTCCATCACGTGGATGAGGGGGAGGGTGACTTTGCCGTTGCGCAGGTCACCGCCTTGTTCTTTGCCTAGGGTGTTGGATGAGGAGGTGTAATCGAGAACGTCGTCTGTGATTTGAAACGCCATCCCCAATCCATGGCCGTAGCCGTGCAGGTGTTCGATATGTTGTTCGTCCAAACCGGCCAGATACCCGCCGGAGGCGGCGGCGCCAGCCATTAGCGAGGCGGTTTTGTATTCGATCATTTCCATGTAATCGCTTTCGCAGATGCCGTTGCCGTGCGAAAAGCGCAGTTGTTTGATTTCTCCCAAGCACATTTGGCCCGCGGCGTTGGTGAGCAAATGCTGCACCGGCACGCATTGGCTGGAAAGCAACAGGCCGAACGCCTTGCAGTATAAAAAATCACCCAGCAACACGGCGATACGGTTCCCCCAGCTGCCGGCTACTGAGGGCAATCCCCGGCGGACGGGAGCTTCGTCGATGATGTCGTCATGCACCAAGGTTGCGAGGTGGATCAATTCGACGGCGACGGCGATTTGGTGGGCCCGTTCTCCCCGAATCCCGCAGGCATCTGCGGTTAATAGGGTCAGCGAGGCGCGGATCCACTTGCCTTCGCCTTGCAAGAGATGATGGGCGATTTTGTCGGCGATCTTTTCGCGAAATTGTTCTGGGATATATTCGCCCGCCTCGCCTGTCAGCAATCTTTGAATGTAATCCCGTTCCGCAGTTTTGAGCACGGTTTCCTGGTATAAGTTTTGGGTTTTCTCCAACTCATCGGCAATAGGCTCCAAAATAGAACCCAAGGGCATGGCAATGGTTGGAGATTGCTCATCGGGGCAAGCGGAGGGCATAAAATTCATAAGTTTGCCTTTAATGCGTTCAGAATAACATCTTGGCTTTATAGGGTATCAGTACCCTGATGTTCTTGCCAGAGTCAGAGTGCTTTTCATTGCTTTGGATCTAGTGTTCATTCTCTTTTCTTTATAGGGGCTGTCAAGGCAAAGTGTGAAACCCTTGCTCTGCGAAACGAATGCTAGCACAATCGAATAGGGCTCAAGCAATCGTTGCATGTTTGGAGCGCAGGCGTCTTCGCCTGCATTACATACAGGGCAGGCGGGGACGCCTGCGCTCCAAA